>JAJISH010000099.1 GCA_022848825.1 Thermoplasmatota archaeon | reverse complement strand
TTTTCCACAGTCTCTCGAAGACCTTGAAGCCCTCATGCCGCGCATCGTGGTTACCTGGAACGGTGTACCACGGCTCGTTCAGCGTGTCGAGGTAATGAAGCGCTTGCTCGAACTCGCTCTTCAGACCCCAGTCCGTGAGGTCTCCGGTGACGATGGTCAGATCGGGATCGAGCTTCTTCACGAGCTTGACGGCCTTCCCGAGGAAGTCCTCCTTGAACATCCAGCTTCTTCCGCAGTGGAGGTCCGAAATGTGTGCAATTATCATCGGGCATCGATTACAGGCCTCCTTTCATATACTTTTCGCCCCCAGCATCGGACATGTTGGCGGGCAGGTTTATAATCCAAGCCTGCCTTTGTTCCGCCGAGAGTGTGAATCATGCTCAAGAGTCCAGAAGAGTACAGGAGGAGTCTCAAGGAAATGAGACCGAACGTCCACAAGTTCGGGGAACTCATCGAGGATGTCACCACCCATCCCGCGACAAAGAGGACAGTAGAGAGCCACTCGCGGATCTACGCCTTGGCGATGGACCCGGAGTACGAGGACATCCTGACGACTGACTCCCCTCTCACTGGAGAGAAGGTCTCACGGTATCTGTCCATAATGAGGAGCGCGGAGGACATGATCGCGAACACGAAGATCAAGCGACTCCTCTTCAACGTGACTGGGACTTGCACCGGAGGCAGATGCGGGGGCTGGAACGGGATAAACGCGATGTGGCCCACGACGTTCGACCTCGATGCGAAGGCGGGGACGAACTATCACGAGCGGCTGAAGGAATGGCTTGCTCAGGCCCAGAGAAACGACATAACGATGTCCGTCGCACTCACGGACCCGAAGGGGAACAGGACGCTCAGACCCTCTGAACAGGATGACCCTGATATGAGCCTCAGGATGGTGGAGAGAAGGGAGGATGGGATCGTCGTCCGCGGGGCGAAGATAATGATCTGCGGTGTCGCCGCCGCGAACGAGATCTTCGTGATGCCTGGCACGGCGTACAGGGAAGCGGACAAGGATTACGCGATCTCCTTCGCGATCCCGAGAGATGCTGAAGGCATCAGGTGCGTGGAGACCACCCATCCAGGAGACAGGAGGGAGCTGGAGGATGGTTTCGACAATCCGGTCGAGTGCGGAATCACCCAGTCCTACATACTCTTCGAGGACGTCTTCGTGCCCGAGGAGAGGGTGTTCCTGGCGGGAGAGTTCAAATCCTCGCTACCAGCGATCATGGGCTTCGTCGCGCCCTACCGGGCGACGATGGGCGGTTGCGTTGCGGGACAGGGAGACGTGATGGTCGGCGCTTCCATCCTGATCGCTTGGGCGAACGGCCTGTCCGAGAAGGTGTTCAGGGAAAAGCTGACTCAGATGGTCGCCAACAACGAGACCACGTTCGGAATGGGCGTTGCGGCTGCGGTCATGGGAGAGGCCCATCCATCGGGGAGCTGGAGGACCAACCAGCTGATCGCGAACGTGAACAAGCTTCACATCGCCACACTGCCATATGAGACGAAGAGACTCGCGCAGGAGATAGGCGGTGGCATCGCAGAGACTGGCTGCATGCCATCCTACGCGGACATGACCGACCCGGACTACGGCGAGGTCGTCAAGAAGTATCTGAAGGCAGCGGCTCCAGCAGTCGCGAGGGTGAAGGTCGCGAGGCTCATCGAATGGCTCACTCTGGGTGCCGGTGTCCCCGGATGCATGCACGGCGGCGGATCGCCGGACGGTGCCAGACTCATCATACAGAGAACCGCCGAGTTCGACCGGTGCATAGGGATGGCGATGGAACTCGCGGGACTCGAAGAGGGCGATATCTCACCACCCGAGAAGAACTAGTCCTTGTACGGTATCAAACAGAGGAAGCTGAGAGTCTCATCGCGGTCGTTCACGAACTGATGTTTGACGTCGGCGGGAATGAAGACAACATCTCCTTTCTTCAAATCCTCCTCCCGGTCCTCGACCTTCAGCGTTCCTGCTCCTTCAAGAACGAAGACCTCGTGCTCGAAGTCGTGGCTGTGATGTGGAGTGTGCCCGCCAGCCTTGACGTCGAACCGCCTCATGGCGAAAATATCCGCTCCGTCCTCCCGAGTGATCAACCACCTGACGTTCACACCCGTGGCAGCCGGGTCATCCACCTTCTCCCGCTTGATGTCCGTGTAGTGCACGTGCTTCATTCGTTCACCAGAGCGGAGGATGGTCTGGTCTCCTAAAACCCTTGCGGCGGGGATTCTCCTCTCTTCAGAAGGGACTGGTTGTCCAAGAAGAAGTTGACGATGTCCACGCACGACGCCGAGAGATACCTCTGTTTTCCGAGCGAGATCTTCTCCGCGTACCTTAGGATGAACTTCTCCTCCTTCCTCGGAAGACCCACGTGGTCACCGACGACGAACAGGACGGGCTCTGAGAAGGTGCAATCGAAGATGCTTCTTCCTTTCTCCTCGAGAACGAAAATACCGCAGCCCTCCTCGTGCTTTCTCTTCACGAATTCCTGGAGGGATTCCCTGCTCACGGAGATCCCTGGATGTGCCCCGCCCTCGAGTACCTTTCTGAGGATTGCCTCCCAGGACCTCTCATCCGTTCTCGTGTCCCTCAGGTTCTGGCCATCGATTCTCAGGTGCACGGGCGGTCTTGGCGGCCCGCCGAGAATGGCGTGAAAGACCACGTCCCCTCTGTGGGCGTGCGACCGGAACAAAGCCATCACGGCGCACTGGTGGACCACTTCGAGCCTGCCGCCTTCCCTCAGCGAGCGGAAGCCGCCATCCGTCCTACCCTTTCTGCTAAATAGGAGAAACTCGAACAGTCAATCACTCCGGAGATGACATATAGCCAGGCGCGGGGAGGGGGATTCGAACCCCCGAGCGCAAAGCGCACTGGATTAGCAATCCAGCGCCTTACCAGGCTGGGCTATCCCCGCCCGTTTTGCCATGTCCCTTGAATCTTTAAACCTTTTGGCCTATTGAACGCCAGGATGGTCCCACCGGCTGTACACGCACCCGCAGAAATCCTGCCTGTGCAGGCCGTGCTCGTGACTCATCTCGATGCTCTTCTTGAACCCGTCCCGCTTCTTCAGGTCCAGCGAGACGAAGGGGATCCCGATTCTCACGGCGATATCCTCTCCCACTGAGTTTATGACGCTGGCGTTTTTGTGAGGGCTGATTGTGAGCGTCGTCGTGAATGCATCAAACCCGCCCTTGGCGGCCCGTCTTCCCGTCTCCAGCAGGCGCATCCCATAGCAGATCGTGCAGCGCTCACCGCCCTCAGGATCGTCCTCATGGCCTCTGATCTCCGACTCCCACTCCTCAACGTCATACTCCCCTTCCAGCAAATCGACACCGATGTTTGAGCAGAACCTCCTCTCATCGGAGAGGCGCATAAGATACTCCTCCCCGGGCTGGATGTTGGGGTTGTAGAAGAAACAAGTGACATCGTACTCGCTCCTGAGAGCCTCGACGGACCATGTGGAACAAGGAGCGCAACACGTGTGGAGAAGCAGCCTTTTCACGCCACACTCAGAGCCTCGATGTAATTTCAACTTTGCGACTCCTTAAATATCTCCTCCGTTCTGCCAGGGATTCCAACAGGTGATATCTTGGAGCACACGCACGACATGGGCATCGGGGACAGGATGAGCGGCGCGTACACCGAAGTGCTCAAGAAGATCGGTGACTTCCTGAAGACAGGAGACGACCCCACGGAGCTCTACCAGGACGTGTGCGACGTGCTCCAGT
>JAJISH010000098.1 GCA_022848825.1 Thermoplasmatota archaeon | reverse complement strand
GCATCGTCGACAGCCTGACGTCGTCCCCCTCCTCGACCGCGCTCCACAGCTTCTTCCTCCTGTCCGTCAACGTCTCGTCCAGAAGCTCTTCGCCATCGAGGTAGAGGCAGTCGAAGAGGAAGAGACGCACGGGGTACTCCTTCCTCGCCTCCTCTAGGTCGTGTATCCTTCCCCGCCTGTGTGAGACCTCCTGGAAGGGCAGGAACTTGTCCGTGACCGGGTTCACCGGCACGGCCTCGCCCTCGACGATACCCTCCTTCCCGCGGAAGCTCTCGCGCAGTGCGGACACGATGTCAGGGAACTGTTCCGTCACGTCCTCCAGCCGCCTGGAGAACAGCTTGATCTCGTCCTCGCTGATGTGCGCCTGGATCCTCAACCCGTCGTACTTGTACTCGAACGCGCACTCGCCCAGCTTCTCGAATATCTCGTCGAGCGACGACAAGCGCTCGCACAGCATCGCCCTGATCGGGGTCCCGAGCTCCAGGTGCACCTTGTCGAGTCCGGCTTCCCCCTCCTCGGCGAGCAGCTTGGCCACCCGCCCGAGGTCGGACCACACGTTGTACGCCCGCTCGATCTCGTCCCTCCTCTCCTTCGTTGCGAACGCTACCGCCAAAGCGTCTATCATCGTCAGGTCCGCGATACCGATTCGCATGGAACCCGCCACTGACTTGACTATGTACTTCGCCTCGAGCTGGGTCGAGTCGTGCAGGAGCTCCGCGAGCAGCTTCATCTTCAGGTCCTGGGAGCCCGACCCGCTCGCGTCGGCGATCTTCATGAAGTTGCCGTACACGCGCTCGACCGTCAGCGGGTTCGCGAAGAGCGCTGTCTGCTTCTTGTTCTCGATGGCCTCCTGCGCGGCTAGCCCGATGTCGCCCTTATCGCGCAAGAGCGTCAGGATCTCCTCCTCACCGATGCCCGTCGTGAAGTTCAGCGTCCGGACGATGAGCTTTCCCGCCAGTCCCAGCTCCTTGCCGTAGAAATCCGCGAGAAGCTTCCCCTGCGTGAGGTAGACGACCTTGTCCAGGATCTCGGGCGGGACGGACGTGAAGAGCTCCACGAGGTGGTCGGTCATCTCCAGCCGCTTGGGCGTGCCCTCTATCTTCTCGTAGACTCTGACCAGATCCTCGTAGGCGGTCTCCAACCTAGCCCCTCGATTTTCTCACTATATTGGCAATGATCTTCTTAGAGGATCCCAGGTAGTTGGCGGGGTCCATCGTTTTCTCTATCTCCCACCCGGTCAAGTATCTCAGAACCATCTTGTCCCTGCGGAGCACGTCCAAGAGATGCTCATCCCTCTTCCTCGCCCATCCCGCGCACTTCCTGGTGAGTTTGTAGGCCTTCTGCCTGTCCATTCCCTTTTTCGCGAGAGCGGTCATGACTGCCTCGACCATGGCCTGACCCTTTGTAGCCTCTATGTTCTCAAGCATTCTTTCCTCGTTCACGATCAGATTGCTGTAGACCTTGGCAGTCTTGGCGACTATATCGTCCGTGAGAATGCACACATGCGGGATGATGAACCTCTCCGCACTTGAGTTCGTCAGGTCCCTCTCATGCCAGAGCAGGACGTTCTCGTATGTAGGATGGATGTATCCGCGAACGACCCTAGCAAGACCGCAGATGTTCTCAGATGTGATGGGGTTCCTCTTCTGCGCCATCGTGGAGCTTCCCAGTTGTTCGCGTCCGAAGTACTCCTCCACCTCTCCCACCTCCGTACGCTGAAGGCTGCGAACCTCAGTGGCGAACTTCTCCATCGACGTCGCTATTCCCGCCATGACCGAGATGAACTCCACGTACCTGTCCCGCCCTACTATCTGTGTCGGGGCCTCCTCCACTCCCAGCTCCAGTTCCTCCATCATCCTTTTCTGAATGATGAGCGCTCCTTTGCCAAGTGAGGCACCGGTCCCAACGGCACCGAGCATCTTGCCCACGCATATCCTGGGCATGCATTGCTTGAGCCTTTTGATGTGGCGGTTCGTCTCCGCGGCGAAGACAGCCATCTTGAGACCAAAGGTTATGGGGACCGCCGCAAGGCCGTGGGTGCGACCGAGCATCACCGTCTCCTTGTGCTTCCTGGCGAGGTCCACGAAGATCTTCTTCAGGTCGCGGAGATTCTTATTGAGGATGCGAATGACTTCCTTCACCTGCAGCGCCGTCGCCGTATCGTTTATGTCGCTGCTCGTCGCCCCGAGATGGACGTACGCTCCAGAGGGCCCGCTCTTCTTGGCCAGAACTCGGACCAGGGCAGCGATGTCGTGCTTGGTCTTCTCCTCCTCTTTCCTCACATCGTCGACGGATACAACCTTGACTCTCGCGGCGTTAGTTATCGCGACTGCGTCCCTACCAGATATGTTTCCAACTCCCGCGTGCGCGCAGGCGAGAGCGGCCTCCACGTCCAGGAGATACTGAAGCCTGGACTCCTCGCTGAAGATGGCTTTCATCTCGTCTCTGCCGTACCTAAAATCCAAAGGACAGACCTCCAAGGAGCTCACCAGGTGGTCATACCCGCTCGGCTTATTGAGTTTTCGCCGTGATGACCTCCATCCCCTTCATGTAGGGTCTGAGGGCCTTTGGGACAGTGACGGACCCGTCCGCGGTCTGGTTGTTCTCGAGTATGGCGACGAGCGTTCTGGACGTCGCGAGAGCGGTGCTGTTGAGCGTGTGCAGGACCCGCTTCTCCCCGCCCACCTTGCCGACTCGGATGCGCAACCGGCGGGCCTGGTAGTCCGTGCAGTTGGAGCAGGAGACGACCTCGACGTATTTCTTCTGGCGGGGCGACCAGGCCTCGATGTCGTATTTCTTGGCCGCGACCGTGCCGATGTCCCCCGTGCAGTCGTTCACCACGCGGTACGGTATCCCCAGCATCTGGTGCAGGTCCTCGGCGTTCTTCAGCAGCTCCTCGTGGTACGTCCACGAGTCCTCGGGGGTGGAGAAGATGAACTGTTCGACTTTGTTGAACTGGTGCATGCGGAAGAGACCCCGGGTGTCCACGCCGCGGGACCCGATCTCCCGCCTGAAGTTGGTGCTGAACCCCGCGTACTTGAGCGGGAGCGTGTCCTCGTCCAAGATCTCGCCCTGGTACATCGCCGCTATCGGGTGCTCCGACGTGGCGATGAGGTAGAGGTCCTCGTCCTCGATCTTGTACATGACCGATTCGAAGTCCTCGAGGTCGGTTACACCTTCGTAGGGCTCCCGCCTGATCATGAACGGCGGCTCGACCGGAGTGTATCCCCGCTCGATTAGCAGGTCGAGCGCGAAGTTGATGAGCGCCTGGTCCATCTGGACTAGCGGCCCCATCATGTAGAGGAAGCCCGCGCCGGCGACCTTGCGCGCCCGCTCGAAGTCCGCCATGCCTAGCGATTCCAGCAGTTCGCCGTGGCTCTTCGGTTCGAAGTCCTTCGCGGAGATGTCGCCCCACTTGCTGACCTCGAGGTTGTCGCTGTCGTCCGCGCCGACGGGCACGGACTCGTGAAGGATGTTGGGCAGCCGCATGAGGCCCTGCCTGACGCTGGCTTCCAGCTCCTTGCGCTTCTCCTCCAGCTTCTCCAGCTCCTTCGGAAGCTCGGAGGCGCGCTGCAGCTCAGCGGCGGCGTCCTTGCCCTCCCTCTTCAGCTCCGAGATCCTCTTCGAGACGACGTTCCTTTCGTGCTTGAGCTTGTTCGCCTCTTCGACGACCTGCCTCCACTCCTTGTCCATGGAGATGACTCTCTCGAGAAGCTTCAGCTTCTCCTCGTCTCTCCGCTTGGCCAGGTTGTCTCTGACTGTCTCAGGGTTCTCTCGGATCTGCCTGATGTCCAACATTCGGTTGACCACATGCGGGCGGTTGGTTTAATGCTTTTTGGCGGGCGGGAGGAGGCGTGGGCGCCGAAACGCTAGGTGTCATTTGTCAAGGGCTCCCAAGCAGAGTTGAAGCGGAGTGGGTACGGAGCAGTTACGGAGGAGAAACGGAGGATCCCTAGTGAGACATAGGAGAAAGAACGGAGAACGAGCGGAGGCATACATTTAAGTAGGGAAAGAAACGCGGTGCTCGGAGACTCGGAGAACAGGGAGGATCCGACAGGAATCCTGCGAGAAGAATCAAGGATTCGGCAAGGATGTCTATGGTAGGTCTATCGTAGGTCTATCGTAGGTCTATCGTATGTCACAGGAAACCTAGGCGGGACCTTAGGGAAACCTTAGGAGGAGCTAGGGAGAACCCTAGGCGGAGCTTAGGATATGCCTATGATTTGTCACGGGTGAACGGATTCAGGGTACATCGAGGGTCAGAACGGTCACTGCCGAGAGCATCGTCGACAATGGGACGAGGGGCGAAGTGGAGCCATCAACCGCCTACTTCTTCCGTCCTTTCCGAGGGTCTGACGGCGAGCCTCTTACCAGCCGAATCAGTCCGAGAATGACTATGGTGGACACGAGGACCACGATGAGCAGCAACGATAGGTCCGAGGAGACCACTCCCGACAGGGGAGGGTCTTGAGCAGGAGAGAGTTCGACGACGACGATCTCAGCCATTCCCATGGCCGACTCATATTCCTCCAGCTCGACGTTCGCAATGATGTTGAACCTGAGGTAATCGAGTCCTTCTCCGATCACTGAAGGCGATTCGACAATGACTCCCTTGATGAAGCCGCCCACCGTCGTTCCCGTGCTCGGCTCAAGAACCAGTCCCTCTGGAAAGCAAGTGAGGTTGACCGTCACACCATCTAGATGCACCCCCTTCTGGTCGGTGACCTCCACTCTCAGTGGCAGTGAGTAGCCTATCGGCACGACGTCCCCCGCTTCCATCTGTGTTTTGACTGAAAGGAACTGCTTCTCCCTCGGGAAGATGGTGATGTACGCCATTGCTGTCTTGGAGATCCTGTATCCGGATTTCGCGTCCGCGGTGATTGCCACCGTCAGCTTCTCCAGGTCGCCCATGTCAGGTGCTTCGTACACAGCAGCGATGGCTCCGCTGATATCCGTCATGCCTGATACGCACAGACCTCTCTTTTCGCCCAGCGTGATGTTGCCAGACCGCCATGGGATAAACGCGCTAATGCAAATGTCCACCCTGACATCCGAGAGAACGCCGTAGAAGTCCTGCACGCGGACCCGGAACATCTTCGCGGACATGGCCTCCATTGCAGACGGAGCGGTGATGGTGACGCTCATGTCCTCCACGAACGGAGGATGGATCCCAAGCAGCGTCCAGAACGATTCTCGTATGTGGGAACCCGTCAAGCCCGCCGTCCAGTTGATGAACCTGTCGCGCCGGTTCGCCTCGATGTTCGTCCAGTAGAAGAGCACATCGATCGGGAGCGCGTCCGCGAGCAGGCCAGAGGCCTCTTTGATAAGTCTCGTCTGCTCGGATACGTTGTACTCGCTCCTCGCCTGAAGGACCAGCTGGTCGAAGGCCTCATTCTGAAAGCCCGCATAGTTTCTGCCGTCGCGGGCCTTCCCGGAATAGAATAGCTCGTAGAAATAATCCGGGGGCTCAGAGTTTATCTCCTCAGGGAGCAGCCACATCTGCACGGTTCTGTCTGCAACTCTCTGAGCGACATCTCCGTGGGCAAGCAGTTTCACGTTCACGTTGAGGCCAATCTTACTCATGTCTGATGCAATCATCTTGGTTGAGGTATGGCAACGCATTTCGAAGTCCGTCTGATACGTTATGATTTCGATCTCGTCATTCCCAATTCCCGGCAGATTCCTATAACCATCCGACCAGCCCAGGCCGAATCCGCCAATCGTGTAGTGGTCGTCCAGAATCTGCCCCGCCAGGTCGAGATCGTAAGTGTGCCTGGGAACTGACACGTTGTACCACTTGGTGCTTGCGGGACTGACCGGCTGATTACCGGCAACTCCGAAGTTCTGGAGCAGAGTTGTCACGAGTCTCCTCTTGTCGATGGCATGACCGATTGCCTTCCTGAGATGGTATCCATCATCCCCTTGCGACGGGTCATTGTTAGGATAGCCGAACGGCAACCTGCGCATATTGTACCCAAGATAGAAGGGACCCTTGCTGGGTGTTGTCCTCACATCGATATTGGGGTCCCTCATAAGATGAACGACGAACACTGGAGGTATCGAGACCATGGAGGTTATGTCAACCTCCCCCGCCTGGAGCGCGAACACGGCGGAGTGAACCGTTTTGTAGATCTTGAAGAGGACGCTCTCTACGTACGGCTTGCGCAGGTAGGTGTCGCCGTCCTTGTCCGCTACGTTGGTGTGGAAGTCCTCATACCTGTCCAGCCTCACGGTGGAGCCCTCAACCCACTCGACGAACTCAAAGGGGCCGGTCCCGACGATGTGTCTGTCCTCAGGAACCCACGACCGCGCCCCGGTCATGTTGAAGGCGTCGATGCTGCTGGCGGGCACGCCGTTCTCTGTCGCTGGATCATACGCCCGCCCGAAATCCTCATGGATGTCGACCTCCCACTCGGAACAGACGCCGTTCTGGGCCACCAGGCAGTGTTTCCCCGTGCCCTCCCACAGGTAACGTGGATACAATCTGAGACGGCTCAGCGTGTAGTCCACAAAGCCGAAGTAGTCTGACTGGAGTTCGAAATGGAGTGCGAAGGTCAGGTCATCGTTCTGACCAACGGGCACACTCTCGTTCCAGACGTCGCTGACAGGATACACCCAAAGCCATCTATCGGATGTGTAGTTCGTTGCATCTTGGTTACTCTCGTCCTTCAATACGTCCAGCGAGTTCCCGAACACGTCCCCCGCCCGAAGAAGGGCCTCCACATGGTAGCTGAAGAGCAGGTCCTCCTTCGTGGCCTGCACGCCGTCGTGGAAGTGCATACCATTCAGATCGTAGTATGCGGTCACCGCGCGAGGGTCGAGACCGTCTTCCTTCGTGAATACGCCGTACTCATCGGGGTCAAGCACTCCGCTGTCGTCAGCATCGACCCCCTTCAGAACGTAGGGGCAGATCTCACTGAAGTCGGGGGAGAGCACCCCTACGGTCATGTAGACAGGGAAGAGCGCCCCTCGTGTCCAGACGTCATCTGCAGCCAGGATGTTGCTCGTGGCCATGTCGGCCTTGACCGCCACCTTGAGAGTGATGTCCTGTCTGGTCTCGGACTGCCCGTCCAAAACAAGAAGGTTGGAGCTCACGAGGAGCAGGATCGCGGTAATCACAAATGCAGACAGCCTGCTCGTCGCCTTCACCATGTTCCCTCACACAGCCCTCAGTACTTCGTAGGATGTGGTCAGAAATAAGGTTATTGGTGCAGCCCTTTGTGGACGGTTCCTGGCCACCCATCCACTCTCATCCATCTCCCCAGACCGAGCTATTATCAGCCTGGATAATGGAAACTACACTCTTCTTATGTTTTCGTGAGGTCGCAAGCGATAGGTGGCATGCCAGCACGACCAAGGGCCTGGAGCTGAGGGTCGAACCTCCTCTGGCCGCATTGGTGCTTGTGGAGTTCCCATCTGTGTCCCCTAGATAGGGCTGACCTTGGGATTGAGTCACCTCGCGGAAGTTAGACCACGCAAGATTCGGTAAAGGAACTGGAGCACGATCCATGTTCGTCAGTGTGAATAGCGACCTCGGTGTCGGGAGTGCTCTCTCTAGCACAGCAGCAGGAAGCATACCAAGCCGATGCGAGAGCTGCGAAGAGTCCGCCTCTCTGACACAGGTCAAGGCCGAGAAGACCTCCGAGAGCCTGCCTATCCAGGCCGCGGAAGGGATGAAGCAACACCCGGAGGTGTCCTGATGGAAGGTGGCTTCCTGGACCTCCTCTCCGAGATACCGGGTGTGGGAAGGGAAAGGGCTCGGAGGCTGGTCTCCGCGGGGTTCTCCTCACTCGACTCGTTGGTCTCCGCGAACATCGAGGACATCGCTAGGGCCGCTGGTATTGGATTGGGACCTGCGACCGAGTTGAGGGAGTTCTTCAGGAGCCGGTACCTTCAGGACCATGGCCCCTTCCTCTGCTCCGTTTGCGGCAGTCCTACCCG
>JAJISH010000097.1 GCA_022848825.1 Thermoplasmatota archaeon | reverse complement strand
CTCGACATGTACATGTTCGAGTTCCAGACTTGGGGCAACGGCGCGGAGCACACCCGCAGGACCTGTAGTATGTATTCAAGGTTCGGCGTTGGTTCCCCGCCCACCCAGTTGACGTTCCTAACATTGCCGGCCATCCTCTCTATGTCGCGGGAAAGGACCTCCGCTGGAATGCATCTTCCCGCATTTCGCTGACTTATGTCCCAGTTCTGGCAGAATATGCATCTGAAAGTGCACCTGTTGAAGAAAATCGTGTACGAGGGGACGATGTCCGGCTCCTCTCCCCAGTGGACGAACTTGGATGCCACCCTGGCCTGTTCTGCTTTGCAGTAGCCTTTCTCTCCCGCCAGTCGGTTCACTCCACAAGACCGCTCACAGAGATGGCAGCTCTCCATGATTCTTCGGACGAGCTCGATTTTCAGATCGATCAGGGTCTTTCCCGGGTCGGGGACCTTGCCCTCCGCCTCCAAGAAGGTGTCGTGGTCCGCCCAGAGCGTGGGAGTCTCCTCCGTGAGATCAGAATCTATCCCCTGGGCAGCCTCTGCAAGGAACGCAGGGAGCCTATCCCCACTCAAGATGGAAAAATAGCTGGAAAGAACCTGCTTGGAGCCCCTCACGACATTTTATGGCCGCGTCAGATGAAAAACCTTATGGTCCAGCCTCCGAAAGATTTTATACACCTCGATATTGTATATCCGACTCTCCATGAACCGCGAGGAAACCACACCCGAAGTCGAAATTCAGCTCAGCCGTAATCTGGGTCTTCTGGACGTCACGATGATAGGGATAGGCGGGATGATCGGGGCGGGCATCTTCGTCCTCATGGGGAGTGCATCCTCCGTGGCTGGCAGCGCAGCCATTATCGCCCTTGCTCTTAACGGATTGGTCGCATTGATAACCGCACTCTCCTATGCCGAGCTTGGCTCCGCCTTTCCTGCCGCCGGCAGCGTCTACATCTGGGCAAAGGAAGGCCTCCCGCCTCCTGCGGGCTTCTTCAGCGGGTGGACGTCGTGGATCGCTGCCACGATTGCATGCAGTCTCTACGCGGTTGGGTTCGGCAGTTTCGCTGTATTCGCCCTTGGTCCCGAAGTTGCGGGGGTCATTCAGGATTCCCCATATTGGCTCGTTCAGATCATCGCGGTCCTCATCGTCCTGACATTCGTCTTCATAAACTACTTCGGCGTCGAGACGACAGGAAAGACCGAGTCGTGGCTTACCGCCGCGAAGGTGGGCATACTTGCGGTTTTCGTCCTGGGCGGCTTCATAGCCATCTTCGGCGATCCTGTGCATTTGAACGATTTCGTTGATGACTTTGTCGGTCAGAACATTTCCAGCGTTTTCCTGGCAATGGGCCTCACGCTCATCGCGTTTCAGGGATTCGAGATCATCGCTCAGTCTGGCGAGGAAGTCAAGAACCCGAAAAGGAACATCCCCAGAGCGATATTCATCTCAATCGGGGTTGTTGTCCTTCTCTATGTGCTCACGTTCTTTGTCTTCTATGAACATCTGGTGGACCCAAGATTCATGGATTCCAATTCCCCCGAACTCGCGATGATTCGGGCAGCAAACGGGATCATTCCCGTAGGTGGTTCAGCACTGATGCTTGCGGGAGGTTTTCTTGCCACAACTTCCGCATTGAACGCAACCGTCTACTCCTCTTCGAGGGTTTCATTTGCCATGGGCAGGGATGGAACGATTCCACGTCGACTGGGGAAGATCCATCCGGTAAGGAGAACACCTGCCAATGCGATACTGACAAGCGGTCTTATCATAGGCATGATGGCCGTGCTCCTTCCCATAGAGCAGATCGCCGCGTCGGCATCCGTGATGTTCCTCCTGCTCTTCACCCTCGCGAATGCATCTGTGATATCCCTGAGGAAGAAGAGGCCCGATCTGGACAGAGGGTTCAAGGTTCCGTTTGTCCCCGTCGTGCCGCTGATAGGCATCGTCCTGAATATCTCTCTTGCTGCCTACATCTGGTTCTTGGCCCCTCTGGAGGGAGACCTCGGTCCCGGTCAGATCGCGTGGTATGTGGCGCTGACGTGGATACTCATAGGATTGGTGATCCATTACCCGACGGGCGGTAGGAGGGAGATTACTGAGATCAAGCCTGCCCGAAGGGTCGAGGTCCTCGAGGTTCTCTCCAAGGGAACCGCCAAGATAGACAAGAAGAAGTACAGGGTCATGGTCCCGATTAAAGGACCTGAGGATATGCCCTTGGTCGATTTCGGAGCTTCTCTGGCGGAGGACAGGAATGGAGAGCTCACCATACTCAGCGTGTTCGACGTCCCAAAAGCCACGCCCTTGAAGTCAGTGGGCTACGGACAAGTGAGCTCGTCGATAAGAGAAATGGGTCGTCTAGAGAGGTCCGCAAGGAAGAAAGATGTCAAGGTCCATGCGCTCCTCAAGATCTCGCACGATGTCTACGAGGCCATCATCCGGACCATCGAGAACGAGGACGTGAACCTCATAGTCCTTGGATGGACAGGCGGGGTGCCAACTCGTCGAAGGATATTCGGAACCAACATAGACTACCTGGTGCAGAGGGCGCCTTCGGATGTCGTAGTCTTCAAGTTCAAAGGCATGCCCGAGACGCTCGACAGCATACTCCTTCTCGCAGGTCATGAATGGCACGCCTCGCACGCCGCAGAACTGGCCTCCAGCATCGCAAAGAGATCTGAGGCAACCATCACCGTCCTTGGTGTGGTGACCGACGCAAGCAAGAGGAGAATGGACGAGAGAGCCGTCGAGAGACTGGCAACGATATGCCGGGAGAACGGTGTCGGCGTGGACACCAAGGTAGTGACCTCCCGGGAGTACGTCCGCACTGTTGTAGCCGAGTCCAAGAAGCACGATTTGCTGGTGATGGGTGCCAGCGCGTATTGGCCTCTCAAGAAGTACGTCTTCGGCCCGATACGGGACGACATCGCTGCAAGAACGGAGACACCGATTCTCATGTTGAGAAAGGTGAAGACTAGTTGACAAGGGACTTTATGCCAGCTTCCAGGAAGACATCCTGAACGCAGTAGATCAGTTTGCTGTTGATTGCCTTCATGGTCTCTGGCTTGTCGGTATAAGCGAGCAGTTGATACAGTATGAGCCCATCATCGACGTTCTTGGCGAAGACCCTCGGTTTCGGCTCATCCACAATCCCATCTGTCTTGTCTGCGGCCTTCATGAGGAGTTCCTCGACCTTGGCGTGCGGGATGTCGAACCCGACTCTCGTCTCCACGGCCATGGCGTAAGTTTCCGATCTGCTGAAATTCACGGTCCTCTTCCCGATCAACTCGCTATTCGGAACACTGATGATCTCTCCCCTGAGCGTCTCCACCTGCGTCAGGGCAAGGCCTATGTTCTTGATGTCGCAGACGAGATCGTCCAGGATCTTCACTCTGTCGCCCTCATCGAACGGGTCCGACATCATGAGCCCGATTCCCGACAAGGCATTCCTAATCGTATCGATTCCCACGTAAATGCCAGCGAGGGCGAGGAGCACGAACACGACCGCCGCGAGTATCACCTCAAGTGGGTCCAGAAGCACCGAGAGGATCAAGAAGACGAGAACCACCACCGCTGCTCCCCAGATGATGTATCTGGAAAGCCTCCTCAGGAGCTCGATTACACGCGGAGGGAACTTCTTGCTCCTTCGCCTCATGTCCTCGAACAGCGACGATGTGAGCCGCAAGATGATTAGCGTCACTGCGATTACAAGGACGACCATCGCACCTATATGCGGGAGATTAACAGCCTGGATTGGATACAGAATGATATCGTTCACCCAGTCCCTCACACCTGTCACACCGGCTCCGCCGATGAGCCAAAGCCCGCCAAGCCCGGCGATTAACCCTCCCAGCACATATATGAGGTACTTGAGGAAGAGCTCAACGAATCCAAGGGCCTCCAGGCCAACGAGGCCTTCCTGTCTTCTCTCGACCGACATCCGCAGGTATTCCGCAAACCTCCTCAACATGTTCGCGAGGATGACCGTGATCAGGAGGACCACGACAACGAAGAGGATTGGTAGGAAGAGGCTGTTCAAGACCAGGAGGAATCCTTCCTCTCCGGACTGCCAGTACACTATGAGAAGAACGAGCACGCCAAGGATGCCCACCCACATCCACTGGACAACCGACCTTATGATGTCCAGGGCCCTGTTGTCCAGGTACTTGCTCTCGTGCATCTTGAGATACTCGAAGTACCTCGTCAACCATGCGAGACCGTACATCCACACAACTATGAGTAGGATTATCGCCACGAGCCACGGACCGAATTCCGTGAGGAAATCAACAACCGGGTCTAGGACGGAAAGTGTGAACGCCATCCGATTGAGATTATGCAGCATTATTAAAGCCTTTTCGGAGTTCTTCCCAAAGCGGAGAATGAGCCTCTGGCTCGAAAAAGCACTAATTCAGTTGGGTAGCCTTGCCACGC
>JAJISH010000096.1 GCA_022848825.1 Thermoplasmatota archaeon | reverse complement strand
GAGCACGGATCTCAGAGGACCACCGTTCAGAGATTCCTCCACGGACGCACTGACGTCAAGAACGTGAACGGCAGTGAGAAGGAGTACAGATACCCCGGTCTACTGGATGAAGGCGGGTTCAGATTGGGACAGTCCGTCTACCTCTTCCCACCGGACCTGGCATCCAGACTGATCGTGAAGCTGAGGGAGCTGGGCGCAATGCATCGGTACTGGGATGTGTTCACACATGCAGGCGTCCTGTGAACGAGATTGCTCTTCTCTGTTGCGATTCCCCGCCGAGAGTAGTATTAAGAAGCCCGAAGCAATCAGTCTCTTGAATGCCCATTCGAAGGCGCCTCAGCCTGGTCCAGAGGATCTTGCTGGTGGGCGCTGTTCTCTGCGTCATCCTGGGAGTCCTCATGTTGTGGCTGCGCGACATGTGCATGGACACCTACCTGGCGGAGACAATCGGGTGCAAGAACACGCTCTACGACGTCGGCATCTACGCGATGAACGTCGTGGGCGCCCTCATCATGACATCCCTCGTCTTTCTCGACAGGCACCCGCGCGTCGTGGGCATCTCCGCCATCGCGCTGGGGCTCGTGCTCATCTGGGTCGGCGACACGGGAAGCTTCTTCGGCGGGCTCTTCTCGCTCTCCGCGGGCCTCCTATCCCTCACGTCCCTCCCCTGGGAACGATGACTTTTTATCGTTCAAACCGATGTTGTTCTCGGTTGGTTACATGGAGAAGATGAAAGTCGGGAGGGTGTTCAAGTACTTCGCGAAGCCCATGGTCGCTGCCATCCAGATCGAGGAGGGCACCCTGAAGGTGGGGGACGAGTTAGCCATACAGGGTGCGACGACCGACCTCACTCTGACCGTGGAGTCCATGGAGATCGACGGGAACCCGATCCAGGAGGCAACTCCGGGTCAGTCGGTAGGCATCAAGGTCGCCGAGAGGGTCCGTCCCAACGATTTCGTGTACAAGGTCATCGAGGACTGATCCGCAGGCGCATGTGCGGTTCGCGGGAGGACGCATCGAGTCAGTTGCGAGAGCGCGGGCACTGTCTCTTCTCAGAATAGGTGTCGGGGGCGGGCTTTGAACCCGCGACCTCCAGATTTCCAAGGAGCGCTCTTCGAACGAACCCTATGAGTCTGGCGCTCCACCAGGCTGAGCCACCCCGACACTAGGACTCGGCGGGTTCCTCTTCCACGACCTCTTCTGCGGGCTCGACCGTTTCCTCGGAGGTTTCCGCCGGCTCTTCCGGAGCCTCGGGCTCCTCGGGAGCTTCTTCTGGGGCTTCTTCTGGGGCTTCTTCGGGCGTCTCTTCAGGCGTCTCTTCCGCTGCCTCAGATTCCTCGGGGGCGGTCTCCGGCGTCTCTTCCGCTGCCTCGGGTTCCTCGGGAGCCTCTTCAGCGGGCTCCTCGCCCTCCTCCGGCTCTTCGGTGGCCGGTGGCTCCTCAGGCTCCTCCTCCGGCGCTTTCTCCGGGATGTCGGGAAGCTTGGATATCCTCAACAGTTCAGACTTGCGAATCTCGACCCTCTGCAACGGCTGGATGGTCCTGCACGCCACGGCGATCTTCTTGGACATCTCTCCCATGATCATCACCCGGACCAGCTCGCTGAGGATCTTCCCGGAGGCTTCGGACCTCACTATGTCCTCCATCTTCTTCCTGATGGCTGACTGCTTCGAGGACTGGATCCTCCTCTCCGCGATCGCCATGGGCTTGATCCTGACGAGGTTGTCATCCTTGGTCATCACGTCGAACGTCCCGTCCGTCCTCGACTTCTTCCTGCGAGTGAGCCTTCGGATGTAGTCGCTCGTCATGTCGTGACCGATGAAGTACGTGTAGGCGTCGCCTCCCCTCACGTCGTGGACCTTGAACCTGAGCTTGATATGCATCTTGCTGAAGTCGCCTGTGATATCCTGGACGGTCACCTCCGTCACGCGATTGATCAGCTTCTCGGGCGAGTCCGCTGGGGTCTCGCCGAGGATGCGGCTGTCGAACATCTCTGGCGCAATGATGTTGTACCACGTCTTGGACTTCCATTTGTCCTTGACTTTCCGTGCAGCTGTTCGGGACTTCTTTGCCATTCAGATTCTCCGGGACGCACTCATAATTGGGACGATATAAATAACTTTGCGGACTGGCTTCAGACCCCTGACGGGCCTATCCGTACATCGATGACGGCATCTCGGGGCCCGCCGGGGATGATGGTTTGGCGTTCTCTATCGACTCGAGTATCTGCTGCTCGATGAGCTCCGCTTCCTTCAGCAGGGGATCCGGATCGATCTCCAGGTTGGGCACCATCCTCCCGAGTACTTCGAGCATCCGCGCGGCCGCCCTCGCATCAGGGAAATCGGGTCTCGTCTCCGACAGGAGCGCCAGAACACCCTGGTCCTTCATCGCTGCCAGGTAGAGCAGCACGCCCGGGAACCCGCTGACCATGCCATCCTTGAGCGGTTCCAGACCGTACTCCTTGATCAGCTTCTGCGTCCGCGCCGTGCTTCCGACGCCGAAGACCTTCGGGTCCCCGACGAGAGGGACGGGCGAGTTCACGCCCTCGAGCGAAACGAAGAAGCCCACGTCCTCCTCCACCGCCCAGTTCAGGACCTTCACCGCGAGAGGCTCGATGGCATCGGCCCTGGGCATGAACTCCGAGAGAAGCACCGTCAGCTGGTCGCACTCGTTGTCCGGCCCGCACTTCTGCGAGGTGGAGTAGATCCTGAAGGCGGGGGACACCTTCCCCTCGTGTATTATCGCAACGGGCGGTAGCCTGCTGGAGATAATCGCGCCCACGAGCTCCATCTTGAGCGTCTTCACGAGAAAACTCCCGGCTATCGTGCTGACGAGGCCGATCGTGGGGAAACTCGTCAGGACCAAGGAATTGGAGAAGTCCCACTTCTTGTACTCATGGAATCTTATGTCGTCCTCCATCGTATCTCCCCTTGCTGGAAAACCTCCGCGAGACTTAACGTTTTCGAGAGGAGCGCGCAATCAAGTTTAAAATACTGTCCCTGCCTTAGAGTGGTCGATGCGAGAGGTCATCAAGACCGTCGGCTTGACGAAGATGTACAACGGGTTCCCCGCCCTGGAGAAGCTGACCTTGACGATAGGGCCAGACGTATGTGTGGGCTTCATAGGTCCGAACGGCGCGGGGAAAACGACGACCATAAAGATACTCACGAGCCTGATAAAACCAACCGCCGGGGAGGCTTACGTGGAGGGGATTGACATCCGAGAAAGCCCGAAGTCGGCACTCATGAACGTCGGTTCCGTTGTCGAGACACCGGAGTTCTATCCCTATCTCACACCGATCGAGACGCTGGACTACCTCGGAAGACTGCGTGGCATGGATGAGGAGTACATCAGAGATCGTTCGAAACGCGTGCTCGAGCAGGTCCATATGGAAGATTGGGCGACGACGAGGATAGGGAAGTTCTCCAAGGGCATGAAGCAGAGGCTCGGAATCGCCCAAGCTTTGCTTCACGAGCCCACCGTCCTGATACTGGACGAGCCCACGAGCGGGCTCGACCCGCGTGGAATGATCGAGGTCCGAGAAATAATCAAGGATCTCAAGAAAGAGAAGCGAACGATCTTCATGAGTTCTCATCTTCTGTACGAGGCACAGGAGGTCTGCGACTGGGTCGCCATGGTGGACAAGGGGAGGCTCATCTACTTCGACGAGGTCGAGAACATAGGCAAGCTCATGGGCCCGAAGAAGATTGAGCTGCAGACTGTCGCCGACCTCACGGAAGGCCAGCTTGACATATTGAGAGCGTCCGAAGGCGTTGTCGAGGCTGAGGCCGTCCAGCCAAAGGTCGTTCTTCTGCGATTCGACGGAAGCAACGAGGAGAGGGCAGAGATACTGACGAAGCTGGTGGGCGAAGGCGTTGGAGTTGTTTCGTTCAAGTCCTCAGGAATGGAGCTCGAAGACCTCTACATGAGCATGATAGAGGGAGGGTCATAGCGTGGACCAGAAGGCCATGGCTCCAACGAACTTCGAGCAGCTCGTCACCGTCGTTAGGTATGAGCTCTTCAGGTATATCAGGAGGAGGAGGCTCTGGGCGATACTCGCTATCGTGTTCTTGATATTCTTCTTGATCCTTCTCGTCCCTCCCGCGTACGGTGTCAACTACCCGCCCGAATTCGGGATGTACTCCCAGATATACCTCGGTTTCACGGGGATCCTCATCCTGTTGTGCGCGACCTTCTTCGGAAGTGATGCTCTCGTGTCGGAATTCCAGCATAAGACCGGATTCGTGATATTCCCCAACCCGGTCAAGAGGTCGACAATCGCTCTGGGCAAGTTCAGCGCGAGCATGATTGCCTCGATCTTGGTGCTATGCATCTACTACGGTCTCATCGCCCTCTTTGTCGGTGGAATCTACAAAGCAATCGATGCGGAGTTCGCATACTCGTTCCTCCTAGCTCTCC
>JAJISH010000095.1 GCA_022848825.1 Thermoplasmatota archaeon | reverse complement strand
GATGAGATCATACGGAGTCTCAGGGGGTCTTCCATCAGGGCCGCCCGAGAGGCAATCAACCGGGCCAAGGAGAAGATCGAGGAAGCACGCATGCGGAACATTGGCGTGTTGGTGGCGGAGAGATCTTTGGGCCAAGCGGAGAAGGCGTTCCTGCGGGGGGAGTATAAGGACTCGATAGACTTCGCTCAATTGACCATGACCTTCGTCAAGCGGTCCCTTGGACGGATGGCGGTGCAACAGAGCGCCGCGGAAGGCGATACGGACTACACCGACGCCCTCATAAGCATCGGGAGGATGGTATCCGAAAGGGGCAAGCCTCTGGAGGAGGCTCCTGAACCCCCATCGGAAGGAAGCAAGATCGCAGACGACTCCCTTGCCGACCTGGAGTCCACATATCTCACACTCAGGGCCCAGGAGGACCTCGAGTCGATGAGGAGCACGATAGACGATACAGGCAAGAAGGAGACGGGAGTGAATGAAGCGAAGATCATGCTTCGCAAGGCACAGGACGCCTTCAAGGTCGAGAACTATGCGGCAGTGACGGTACTAGAACGGACCGTGAGGGACCTTCTGGTTGAGGAGAAAGCGAAGAAGGGCAAGGGCGCTGCCTGATCATCTTCTGATGTCCTTCAGCATGCCGAAGTCCAGAAGGCCCGCCTCGTCCTCCACTGCGTAGACCCGACCCTCTTCTGCCGAGACTCCTCTGAGCGGGGGAGATATGAAATCCAGCGTGGTGACATCGGTTCCAAGGGCGAGAGGGGAGAACGCTGGAAGCACGATGACGGTCGGCGTGACGAGAAAGCACGGAAGCTTCACGGTCGCGCCGATCTTGTCCCTGAGCCCAAGCGACGGGTGCTCGTGTCCCATGACCAGCGTGCCTTTCCAGCTAACCTCCACGTGACCATGGGCGAAAGTGTACCCGCCAACGGCCGAAGTCGCGGAGAGATCCAGCCCCTTTTTCGCCAGGATGGTCTTCAGGAAGTTGTCATGATTGCCTCTCAACAGCTCGACGTCCGCCTGGCTCAAGATGAAATCGAGAACCTCGTTGACCTCATCCCACTCTTGAACCAGATTCTTGGAGAACTCATGCTTGAAGTCACCGTCGATGAGGATTCTGGCGGGGCTGTATTTCTCGAGCAGTCTCTTCAGGCGCTCCACCATCACGTTCTTCTGGAATCTCGGTATCGAGACTCCCTGCTCCAGCAAGGCTCCCTCGTACCCGAGATGGAGGTCCGCGATGACCAGGAGACTGTGATCCTCCAGGAAAAGGGCGTGGTGTCTGCTGATCTTCGCTCCGGGGAGGACCTCGACATCATCCATCGCCTCATCATCATGTCACGGTTATTTCTGCCTTTGTCTTGGGCCACGCACCGCGCTTCGTGGCTCGGGAGGTTCACCGAACCCCCGATTACATTTATTACATCTCCTTCCCGTATGCCATGCGATGCTAGAGCATCCGCTCGTCAGGGAGAACGTCATCGAGGAACGTGAGTTCCAGATTTCGATTGCGGAAGAGGCTGCCAAGAAGAGCAGTCTCGTCGTTATCCCCACGGGTCTTGGGAAGACGATCATCGCCATCCTGGTGATCGCGAAGACACTGAGAAAGGGTGGGCGGGCTCTGATCGTCGCACCGACGAGGCCACTTGTGGATCAGCACGCGAACAGCGTGCGGAAGTTCCTGACGCTGGGGAGTCCCGCCTGTCTGACGGGCCAGCTGTCGAAAAAGAAGAGGTCCACGCTATGGAACGTCTCCAACATCGTCGTCGCAACCCCGCAGGTCGCCGTCAACGATCTGAAGGCCGGGCTCATTCCAAACAACATAGTGCTCACGGTTTTTGATGAGGCTCACCGAGCGGTCGGGGACTACGCGTATGTCCCTCTGGCGAAGGGGCTGAGAGAGCTGTGTCCAGGCATGTTGGCTTTGGGGCTCACCGCATCTCCGGGGCATGAGATTGAGAGGATTGAGGAAGTTACAAAGCACCTCGCGATCAAGAACCTCATCATGCGTACGAGAGAGGACGAGGACGTCGCCCCCTACGTCCAGGAGGTGGACATGAACTGGCTGGAGGTCGCACCATCCGAAGTCATGGAGAAGATCTCGGGTTATCTCACGAAGTTCCTTCATGAGCAGCTGAACGCTCTCCGCCGGTACGGTTTTCTGCGCAATAGGAAGAACATCCAGGTGAGGATACAGGATCTGACCGATGTGAGGAAGCAGATGCATGCAAGGAGCAAGGGAGGTAAGTTCCCGCCCTACCTGTTCCAGGCCTCCAGGCGCCTGTCTCTTGCCCACATGGCGAATCATGCGATACTGTGCGTCGAGCGGCAGGGGGTCGATTCCTTTTTGAAGTTCGTCGAGCCCAAGACGAAGGAGGGCAGGTCGAAGCATGATGCCGCCTTCATGAAGGACGTGAGGGTGCAGAGGGCATTCAAGGCAGCCAAGAAGTGGAAGGGGCCATCCCATCCGAAGCTCAAGCCGTTGCTGGCCACCGTGAAGGATCAGCTGAGGCTGAAGCCCGACTCCAAGATCATCGTCTTCGCGGAGCTGCGGGACACGGTGCAGCACATCGTTGCCCTCGTGAAGGGTCTGGACGTGTCCGTTGAGCGGTTCGTGGGCCAGGGCACGCGCGATGGGAGGAAGGGGATGACCCAGAAGCAACAGCAGAAGACCCTTGCGAGATTCGAGGGAGGAGGCTTCAACGTCATGGTTGCCACGAGCATCGCCGAGGAGGGTCTCGATGTGCCTCAGGTCGACCTCGTCATATTCTACGAACCCGTCGCCAGCGACATAAGGCTCATACAGCGGAGGGGGAGGACAGGAAGGGACGCCAGAGGAAAGGTCGTTACCCTCACGACTGACAGGAGCGCGGACGAGAGGTATCTCTGGGCGGGGATCAAGAAGGAGAGGAAGATGAAGCGGCTCGTAGACAAGATCGCGGCCGCTGCGCGGAAGGGCGAGGCATCCGACGAGGGCGATATCGAGTCCCGTCCAGATGTGGAGTGGAAGCCCAAACCGAAGCAGCCCACGCTCGATGACTTCGTCTAGCCGGTTGCGGAAGGTGACATCCATGGAAAGAAAGGAAGCTAGGAGCACAGATACGGAAGCAGGAGACAGAGTGCCCCCCGGACAGAAGGTCACGGAGAATTTCCCCGTCCTACATGCGGGACATGTACCCGAGATCGATATCTCCAGATGGACCTTCGCCGTAACGGGCCTGGTCGAACGGGAGAGAGTGTTCGACTACGATCGGTTCATGTCCCTCGCGCATGTGGAGACCATGTCCGACGTTCACTGTGTCACAGGGTGGTCGAAGCTGGACAATCAGTGGGAAGGCGTCGGTTCCTCCGGAATCAGAGACCTTGTCACCATGTTGCCGGGAGCGCGATTCGCCATCATTCGCTCCTTTGGAGGATTCACGACGAATCTCTCGCTCGAGGATTTCTTCCAGCCCGATGTTCTGTTCGCGGTCAAGCACAACGGTGAACCTC
>JAJISH010000094.1 GCA_022848825.1 Thermoplasmatota archaeon | reverse complement strand
AGATTGGTGGAATGAAGTCCTGCTGTATTAAAAACCTAACGTTCCTCCCGACTGGCATGGATTCAGTCTCAAACAAAGCTTTATTAAATCGTCCAGTATTCTCAAGTTGGAAGAAGGTTCATGGCTATTCTGGATGTTTGGACACCGTCAAAAGTGAACAGCGATGCCCTTCAAGAGATCCTTGCCTTCAAGGATGTGGTGAAGCTACAGGAGTGCACGCAATGCGGCACCTGCAGCGCATCATGCCCCGTTGCGGTGCTCGCAGATTTCACCCCGAGACAGATCATCCAACTTCTCAACCTCGGTCTCGTGGACCAGGCCGTTGTCAGCCGAATGGCATTCCTCTGCACGAACTGCTACGCCTGCTCCGCCAGGTGTCCGAGGGACATACCAGTGGCAGACGTCATGACAGGCCTCAGGAACATAGCCTTCTCTCGCGGGCTAATGCCAGCGAAGAACTATGCGTACTACAAGGGCTTCTCCGACATCATACTCAAGCGTGGAAGGATATATGAGCCCGAGCTCGTTCTCCGCTTCGGAATGAAAGCCGACCCTCGAGCGTTGACAAGCCAAGTCAACGCAATCATAGCGCTGTTGTTGAAGGGGAAGATACCGATCATCCCGCCGAGGGGCGGAGGCAACCTGAGCGCTATCAGGAGAAAGATGGCACGGGGGCGACAGCGTTGAACTCCCGAAGCTATGTGTATTTCCCGGGCTGCTCATTGCACGCCACCGCGAAGGAGTATGCAATCTCCGCTGAGAACGTCTGCCGCGTGGTTGGCATGGACCTTCAGGAAGTCAAGGGCTGGAACTGTTGCGGAGCCACGGCCTTGCCATCCCTGGACTATGAGTCCTTTGTCGTGTTGAACGCCGGGAACCTCAAGAAGGCATCTCGAGCGGGAGGCGACCTCGTCACGCCGTGCAGCGAGTGCTTCAAGAACCTGAGGGATACGAGGAAGACGCTTGCGTCCCGCGGAGACGTTCCAGAGGTCCGAGTGCGGCACCTGTTCCAGGCGATGTACGAGGATGTGGGTATCGAAGCGATAAAGAGGGCTGTAGAGAGGCCACTGGACGGAATCCAGGTCGCGTCCTACTACGGTTGCCTCTTGACAAGGACGGACCCTGAGTTCGACGATATCGAGAGGCCCGTGAAGCTCGACCAGCTCTCTGAGGCGCTGGGGGCGACTCCCGTTCCGTTTCCCTTCCGAATGAAGTGCTGCGGTGGACCGATATTCCTGCCCGAGAGGGATACGGCTCTGTCAATGACCAAGAGCATTTTGCAGAATGCGAAGGATATGGAAGCGGACGTCGTCCAGGTAGTCTGTCCCTTGTGCAGCATGATGCTCGACATCTACCAGGATCAGGTGGAAGGCGGATCCCTGGACATCCCTGTTCTCTACTTCACCCAACTCATAGGCCTTGCCCTGGGAATGACCGGCGACGATTTGGCCCTGGACAAGAACATCGTTCCCACGGGGCCTTTGCTGAAGCGTGTGGAGGCCGTCGCATGAATCGGTCCGTGCTCGTCATTGGCGGCGGCATTTCTGGCATGCAGGCGGCGCTCAACCTTGCCGATCAGGGCGTTGAGGTGACGATTGTCGAGCGGGAGGCAAGCATCGGGGGGATAATGCCCAAGCTGGACAAGACATTCCCCACGCTAGACTGCGCGATGTGCATACTCTCCCCCTTCATGGTTGATTGCTCACGGCATCAGAACATCGACATAATGACGCTCTCTGAGGTGGAATCCGTCACCCGCGAGAACGGCATGTTCAGGGTCAAGATAAGTCAGAACCCACGGTACGTGCTCCTGGACAAGTGCACGGGCTGCGGGACTTGCGAGGAGAAGTGCCCGAAGAAGATTCCAAATGAGTTCAATGAGGACCTTGACAAGAGAAAGAGCATACACTTCCTCTTCCCGCAGTCGATCCCTCAGGCTCCCCGCATCGACTACGAGAACTGCATATACTTCAGGACGGGCAAGTGCAAGGCCTGCGAGAAGTTCTGCGAGGCGGATGCCATCGACTTCGAACAGAAGGAGGAGATCATCGAGAAGGATTTCAACTCAATCGTCGTCGCCACTGGCGGGAAACCCTATGAGCCCGTTGGCCGAAAGGAGTACGGATACGGCGAATACGCCAACGTAATCACGTCTATTCAGCTCGAGAGATTGCTCTCCGCCTCCGGGCCGACGATGGGAGAGGTTCTCACATCAGAAGGCAAGCACCCGAAGAGCGTCGCCTTCATCAACTGCGTCGGCTCCCGGGACGAAAAGGTGGGGCATGAGTACTGTTCCAGAATATGCTGCATGTACGGGTTGAAGGAGGCCTTCCTGGTGAGGGAGCACGACCCAGAGGTCGACATCACGATATTCTACATGGACATCAGATCACCAGGGAAGGGCTATGACGAGTTCTACAGGAAGATTAGGTATGAGGACAAGACGGCCAAGTTCATTAGGACCCGCCCCGCCGAGATCTCCGAGAATGATGATGCCTCGCTCACAATCCGATACGAGGACACGCAGGCAGGAACCATTGATGAGCTGACCGTGGACATGGTCGTGCTTAATGTCGCCATAGTCCCCTCCGACGGAACCAAGGAGCTCGCTGAAAAGCTTGGTGTGAACCTCAACGAATACGGCTTTTTCGATAAGTCCGATTTCAGCTCGGCTCCTCTGGACACGTCCGACGAGGGCATCTACGTTTGCGGGATGGCCTCCCGCCCGCTCGACATCACCGACACGACTTGTCAAGGAATCGGAGCGGCCTCTCGCGCCACATCCGACGTTCTCGCTGAAAGGACATTCCCGGCGCCAGCAGGCTATGCTGACCTTGAGACCGATGAGAACAAGACCGGCGTGTTCGTCTGCCACTGCGGGAAGAACATCGCCTCCGTCGTCGACGTGAAGGACCTCACCGAGTACGCCAAGGGGCTTCCAAACGTCGTTTGTGCGGAGGACAACAACTTCTCGTGCTCCGAGGAGGGCCAGAGGAAGAT
>JAJISH010000093.1 GCA_022848825.1 Thermoplasmatota archaeon | reverse complement strand
CTTGACCCTGGCCACCATGCCCTTCAGCATCTTCTCCTCTTCATTCAGGAATGCCTGGAGTTGCGACGGATCGGTGATCTCAATCTTCGCGTCAATCTCCGTCTTCTTGACTTCCATCGCTGAATCGAGCAGCGCGATCTTCGCTTTCTTCACGCTCCTCGGCATGCCGGGATGAACCCTCTCCTTGTCGACGATTATCCCGGGAATCAACTCTGAATCGGCGATCCCGGCGCCCTGCTTCTTGGTGATCTGGATGTTGTCATCGTCTATCACCCATCTTCCGTCCTCTGTCTTCTCTGCGACCATCGTGACCGCCTTGACAGCGATGTCGGCAAGCATGTCTCGGTGTGACCCAACGCTCTTGCTAATCATCGCCGTGGCCGCGATCTCTCTCAGTTGCTTCTTGTCCTTGATGTCGATCTTCTCCGCGATCTTGGAGAGGACCTCGACCGACTTGTCTGCGGCTATCCTGTATCCTCCAGCGATTATGGTCGGGTGGACGTTCTGGTCAATCATGTCCTCTGACTTCTTCAGCAGCTCGCCCGCCAGAATCACTGCGGTCGTGGTCCCATCTCCGACTTCTTGGTCCTGCGTTTCCGCCACTTCCACGAGCATCTTGGCCGCCGGGTGCTCGATGTCGATCTCCTTCAGTATCGTCACACCGTCGTTGGTGATGACGACGTCACCCATGCCGTCCACGAGCATCTTGTCCATCCCCCGCGGGCCTAGACTTGAGCGGACCGCATCGGCCACGGCCTTAGCCGCGGCGATGTTGTTGAGCTGAGCTCCCTTTCCACTTTCTCTTCTTGTTCCTTCTTTCAACACCAGCACTGGTGTAGTTCCTGTCATCATTATTTCTCACCCCTTTCTAGATGATTTCCAAATTGCTATGTTTGTTCTTCTATATAAACCTAATGAAATGCAACCCGCCGTTGACCGGGGTTCAAAAGCTGCGTGCCGCTCGGTTGCAGGACTAATGATTTAAGGATGGAATCGATTACAGAGAATGTGAAGGAGTTCCTTTTCGAGACAGCCGAGGAGGTCTACAGGACACTGAGGTCATCCTCAGGAGCGGATTTCTCGAGGCAAGTTGGAATGGGTGCGGACGGGACGCCCACCTCCGGGATAGACGAGATCGCCGAGAGGGTGGTCATAGAGAAGGTCGAGCGGGAGAACGTTCCCCTGAACATACTGAGCGAGGAGTCGGAATTCGTCGACAACGGGGCCGACATGACCCTCGTTCTCGACCCGGTGGACGGAACATTCAACGCCCTGCAGGGCACGCCGTTCTATTCTATCTCCATGGCTGTTGGCGAGAGCTGTCTCTCCGATGTGAGGTACGGACTCGTGAGAAGCCTGACGGGTAACGATGCGTACTATGCTGAGAAGGGCAAGGGTGCGTTCCTGAATGGCGAGAGAATCAGGACGGCGGGTTTCGACCCTGATAAGTCCCTCTTCATAGTCTACATCGGGAAACTCGCCCATCCCCGCTCGTTTGAGATAGCGGCGAAGGCCAGACGTGCACGCTCCTTTGGAGCCGCTTCCCTTGAGATGTGCTACATCGCCAGCGGCCAAGCCGACCTGTACTACGTGGATTGCAGCGCCATGCTGAGGATAATCGATATCGCGGCGGGCGCGCTCATCGTTAGAGAAGCTGGCGGGGAGGTCCTCGATCTGGAAGGCCGGAGACTGGAGATGGACTTCGACATCTCGTCAAGGTCGAATCTCATGGTCATAGGAGATGAGAATGTATTGGAGGTTCTGGGATGAGGTTTGGTATTTCCTGCAATCCTGAGATCGAGCGGAGAATCGCTTTGTCGAAACGCGTCCTGGACTATCTGGAGCCGGACCACGATGTACTGTTGGACGTGAGCCTGGCGAAGAAGATCGGCCGGGAAGGTTCTCCCTTGGAGGAGATAGATGCGGATGTCGTGGTCGCGATCGGCGGGGACGGGACCATTCTCTCCACGCTTCAGAGGAATTCCTCTCCGATATTCGGCATCAACGCCGGTGTCCTGGGATTCCTGACAGAGGTTCGTGTGGACGAGATCGAGAAGGGGCTTGACAAGATAGTCAATGGGGACTACGAGATCGACGAGAGGTTGAAGCTGAAGACCCAGGTCAATGGAGAACGCGTTCCGGACTGCACGAACGAGGCGGTTCTGAACACGGCGCACATTGCGAAGATGCGGACCTTTTCGATAGAGATCGATGGACAGCCCGCCGAGAACATCAGGGCGGACGCGGTCATTATCGCCACCCCCACAGGTTCCACCTGCTACGCAATGAGCGCTGGTGGACCCATCATTGACCCGAGGGTCGAGGCGATCGTCGTGGTTCCCATCGCCCCGTTCAAACTCTCCGTCAGACCGCTAATAGTCCCCGCTCAGAGCGAGGTCTCGCTGCGCATCCCCGAGCCCAAACCGTGCAAGCTGGTCCTCGATGGTCAGGTGGAGTTCGACCTGAACGGTGATGAGGAGGTCAGGATTGGGGTATCGGAGAACAAGGCCAGGTTCGTACGCTTCCACGAGGACTTCTACGAAAGAATCAGAGAGAAGCTGATGGTGCAGTGATGTCGCTCAAAAGGAAGAGGGCTAGGGCGATCAAGAGAGAGACCATTGAGATGATTCTTGAGGCTTCGAGGGATGTCCATCCAAACGAGTTCGGGGCCATCCTCAGGGCGGAGGAGGGAGTCGTCACCGAGATCATGCTGCTCCCCGGGACCATATCTGGCTCGAGGTCGGCCATATTCCAGTTGCACATGCTCCCCATTGATTTCACGGTTGTCGGGACGGCGCACTCCCATCCATCGGGAAGCATACGCCCCTCGGGAGCGGACATAGCTTTCTTCCAGAGGTTCGGGTACATCCACATAATAACTGGAGTCCCTTTCAACAAAGATTCCTGGCGGGCCTTTGATCTGTACGGGGAGCCCATCGATCTGGAAGTAGTCGACTAGACAAGCGAGTCGTAGACCTCTACCAGATTCTTGGCGACCCTCTCGATGTTGAAGTACTTCTCGACCTTCTCTCTGCCCTTCGAGCCCATACTCTCGCGCCTCGCATCGTTCTCAAGGAGGGTAGTGATCTTCTGGGCCAGATCCTCGGGGTTCATCGGCTCGCACAGCAACCCCTCCTCTCCGTCTGTTATCACTTCCCTGACACCTGGAATGTCACTGACGACCACGGGTCTTCCAGAGGACATTCCCTCGAGCGCGGCAATGCCGAACGCCTCCAGCCTGGAAATGGATGGAAGTACGGAAATGTCGCAGGCCGCGTAATACTTCGGAAGATCGGCGTACGAGACCCTCCCGGCGAATATCACATTCCCACGAGAACCTGCGGGGTGTCGCCTCTTGAGGTCCTCCGCGAACTCCCCTCCTCCCACGATGACGAACTTGGCATGTGGGATGTGCTCCGCCGCGTCCAGGAGGTGCTCGATCCCCTTGTGGCTCACGAGCCTCCCTACGAACAGCACCATCCTCTCATCGCTTCCGATGTTGTGCCTTTCCCTAATCCCTGACCCATCAACGGATGGATTGAACATCTGTTTGTCCACCGCGTTCGGGATGACGACTGGTAGATAGTTCCAAACACTCCTAGATGTCGCCGCGTAAGTGCCCGTGGTGACAATGATCTTGTCAGCGGAGCTCACTGTGAAGGAGCCGAAGGTCCTCTCGTACATCCAGACAATAGATGGCCCGAGCAACCCCGGGATCTCCAGGTCACAATGGTAGGTGATGACAAAGGGTTTCTGGGAGGACTTGCACGCTCTCGCGGCGAAGTAGGAGTCCAGAGGAGGAGGGCTGTGGGCATGGACTATGTCGGCATCGCTCGAGGTGACGTACGCCCGCAGCTTGAACGTGACCGGCGTTTTCCACCACAAGGCAGCGGGCTTCAGCCGTACAACGTCCAGTCCGAAGATGCTCTCTTTGTCCTTCATCTTCTCATACATGCTGGTGACGATCTCGACCTCGAGACCGAGCTCAACGAGCTTTCTGGAGAGGTCAAGAACATGTGATTCTACTCCCCCGATATGTGGGTGGAAATACGGAGCGACCTGCAGAACTTTCATTGCCCTCAGTGTATCCTGCTGTCCGAAGATATGAAGCCTCCGGCGAGGGCTCCAGGACCTATGTAGGAGTCTTCGCCGATTATCGTTCCAGAATCGATAGAGGCGTTTATCCCGGTCTTGACGTCGTCACCCATTATCACGCCGAGCTTCCTCAGACCGGTATCCACCTTCTTCCCCTTCACGAAGATCCTGATGGTGCCCTCGTCCAATCGGAGATTGGCTATCTTCGTGCCTGAGCCCAGATTGCATCTCTCCCCGATGATGCTGTCGCCGACGTAGTTGTGATGCGGGATGTGGGTCTCGTTCATGATTATCGAGTTCTTCACTTCAGAACTGGCCCCCACCTTGCATCTGTCCCCGACGTAGCTGCTTCCTCGGATGAAGGAGTTCGGGCCGATGCTGCAATCCCTTCCTATCACTACGGGTCCCAGGATCGTGGTTCCGCTCCTCACCCTGGTACCCTTGCCAATATGGACCTGCCCCTCAATGACGACGTTCCTGTCCACCTTTCCCTCGGTCTTTGACCTCGTATCCTTCATGAGGATGCCGTTTGCTTTGAGAAGGTCCCATGGTCTCCCAACATCGATCCAGTCACCGGGGAGGGGGAAGCCGTACACCTTCTTCTTCATGAGTATCTTCAGAGAATCCGTTATCTCATACTCCCCTCGGGGAGATTTCTTCGTCTTGGATATCGCATCGAAAATCGCTGGCTGGAAGACATAGACCCCGGCGTTGATGAGCTTGGACTTCGGCCTAGCGGGCTTCTCCTCTATCCCCTGGATGATGTTTCCCTTCAGGTCCACTACCCCGAAATTGCTGGGATCCTCCACGCTCGTGAGGCCCACGACGTTTCCTTTCCCTCGGGAGAACTCCATGAGGGCCTTGAGCGACTTCGGCGGGAGGATTATGTCCCCGTTGAGGGCCAAGAACTTGCTCTTCATGTGCTTCTTGGCGAGCCCAATGGCATGGGCGGTTCCGAGCCTCTTTTCCTGCTCTTCGTACGTTATCTTGATGCCGAGGTCCTTTCCGTCCTTGAGGAACTCCCTAACCCGCATTCCCCGCCAACCGATGAGAATCGTAGCCTCCTTGATTCCTGCCTTCTTGAGCGCACCGATCGTGTGAACGATGAATGGCTTTCCCGCCACGGGCAACAGGGGTTTTGGGATGTTCGCCGTGAGGGGCCTCATTCTCGTGCCCTCACCTGCAGCCAGAATGTACGCCTTCAAGCGACCACTTCCTTCACGAGAGAAATCATCGAGTTGTATATTTCTTTTGCTCTCTCATCTTCCCTGGCTTCTGCCGTGATCCTTATCTTCGGCTCCGTGCCGCTCGGCCTAACCAGGACCCATCCGTCCTCGAACTCGAGCCGCCAACCGTCGATGGTGTTCAGCGACGCGCATTCGACGGCCTCGACCTCCTCCTTCAGCTTGGAGAGGATGTCACGCTTTCTCGACGGTGCGAAGGAGACCGATTCTTCGATGAGGGGGTATCTCGGGATGCTCTCGACCAGCTCCGACAGCGGACTGCGAGCGATCATCGTGACGAGCCTTGCCGCCGCGAAGACGCCATCTGGACAGAGGAAGTGCCGCGGGAATATCCAGGTCCCTGACGGCTCCCCGCCGAAGTCGGCACCGCGCTCCTCGATCACCTCTCCTACAAAGACGTCCCCGACCTTTGTCCGCCATATCTTCGCTCCAGAGAGTATGTCATCGAGTACCATCGAACCGTTTATGGGGACCACGAGAGAGTTCTTCACTTCCTCCTTCGCAAATACCGGGAGCAAGGCTTCTCCGCCAGCGTAGTTGCCCTTTTCGTCGACGGCGACCATTCTGTCTCCGTCGCCGTCATGTGCGATTCCCAGGTCAGCGTTCTTTGAACGAACCGCCTCTTTCAATGCTGCCAGATTCTTCTCGACTGGCTCTGAGCCTCTGCTTCGAAATCGCCCGTCGGGTTTGCAGTTCAGAGAAATTACCTCGCATCCCATTCCCTCGAGTACCTGTGGCGAGATCTCTGAAGTCGCGCCCCCGCCGCAGTCGATAACAACCCGAGCCGTCGACTCAGGAACATGACCCAGGATGGAATCGATATGCTCAGTAATCGCGTTCTCCAGCACGTCGATCCTTCCCGCTCTGTCCCAGGTCATCTTGACAAAGCTTCCCCGCTCAATCCGTTCCTCGATTCCCGCCCTTTGATTGGAAACGAAGGAAAGCCCATTCGGATTCCAAA
>JAJISH010000092.1 GCA_022848825.1 Thermoplasmatota archaeon | reverse complement strand
CCATCTGCGTGGGCAGGTCGAAGGCTACGCTGAGGCCGGTCTGACCCTGGTCGAGAAGGTACTTGTATCTCTTGTTGGAGTCCTCCGCAGTACCGAAGCCCGCGTACTGCCTCATGGTCCACAGGCGGCTCCTGTACATGGTCGGATAAACGCCCCTCGTGAACGGGAACTCTCCCGGGAAGCCTATGTCCCTGGCGAAGTCCGTGTCGGCAACGTCCTCGGGGGTGTATATCCTCTTGGCGGGGATCGAAGACAGAGTTCTGAACTCCTCGTCACGCTCGCCCAGCGTTTCCAGGCTCTTCTTCAGAGTCGTCTCCTGCCACTTCTGGATCACTTCCTTCAGGGTCCTCTCCTTCTTGGGCATTCGGGCTTCCTCTTCTCCTCGAAAGACCGTAAGCGGCTGAGCCAATAAAAGGCTATTTCTCTGAGCAGGCAGAGCGTGCGCCTCTTCACTCATGCGGTCAACACGGGGCTTGTTCAGGACTGTGCGAAATGCGGGTTGCGGTATGGGTGTGAATGTGTCTGTCCGCAGAGAGAATCACGCTGGACATCCTCTGACATCAATCCTTTTATATTGGTTGAAGCTACAGCGACATTGAGGTAGATTGTGAGGGATTCTGCCAAAATCTTGCGCGTTATGTTCCTAGTTGGCTTGGTCGTTTGGACAGTTGGGGTCATGCTGTATTGCTCTTATGCATTCTATGTATACGGGGGACCATACCCAGACTCCTCTGACTATGAACTTCTATCCAGTCTCTATGGAATAGTCACCCTTGGATTTGTGATTCTCTTCATTTCCATTGGGTTTACAGTCTTCAAAGCAAGAGAGATTCTGTTGGCGGAGAAGAGAGGGAGAATGTTGGGACTTGCGTTCGTCGTTCTTGGTGCAATCCTTCGTCTGGTCCATTACATCTTGTTTTACAGTCCGTTCCGTGAATGGCGATACTGGGACCTCGACTTCACGATACCAATGAGCATGTTGGTGTCCAATATTGGCATGCTGCTAATCGGAGCGGGTCTAGGACTCTTGGTGTTTGGCACAGTCGCAATTCAAGGTGAGAAGCAGGATGAAGATGACCCGATTCAGTCATAGGGTCAGCAGAGGGCTATTCACGCTCCCAATCCAGCGCCAATCTCTTAAATGCGGACATGCATCAACCTCTCCGTGTACGAGATCATCGCCGTGCTCGGGCTCACCGTTTTCCTTTCCCTGACAGGCGTCATGATGCCAGGCCCCGTCTTCGCGGCCACTGTCGTAAAGGGATCCGAGGATGCCAAGGCCGGCATCCCCATAGCCCTGGGACATGGCGTCATCGAGTTCCCCCTGATGGTGGGAGTGTTCTACGCGGCCTCTTGGCTTGAGGATTCTTGGTTGCTGGCGGTCGTAGGCATCGTCGGCGGGCTATTCCTTCTCCTGATGGGATATCAGATGATAAGGTTCAGAGAGGGCGAGGGGGAGGAATACATGCCATACTCCTCGTTCGTGACGGGAATGGTCACAACGCTCACGAACCCGTACTTCTTCCTGTGGTGGGCGACCGTCGGCTTCAGCCTGATAGTCATGGCCGCCGCCTACGGTGTCATCATCATCATCGTCTTCGCCGTCGTCCACTGGTCCTGCGACTTGGCGTGGGACACGCTCGTCTCCTATACGGTGAACAGGAGCAAGAAGTTCTGGACACCGCGGACCAGGACGGGCGTCTTCGTCGTCTGCGGCGGACTTCTCGTCGTCTTCGGATTCTATTTCATCGTGTCCGGGTTCACAGGCTTCTAGAATCTGTGCCGCTAGTATCTCCTCTCCTGCGGCTCCCATTTCGTGATGACCACGGGCTTGTAGTCCAGCTTGACCTTGCCGTCTTCCCTCCAAGCCATCGTGTGCTTCAGCCAATCCTTGTCGTCACGCTTCGGGAAGTCCGTTCTGTTGTGGGCGCCCCTGCTCTCCTCTCGCGCCAGTGCGCCGAGGGCCATCACATCCGAGAACTCCCGGTTGTTCCTCGTCTGTATCGTGTCGATG
>JAJISH010000091.1 GCA_022848825.1 Thermoplasmatota archaeon | reverse complement strand
CTGACAGGCTGTCCTTCGAGGAGGATCATAACCTCTACGCCCCGTAAGGCCGCCTTGGCAAGCTCGTCGCCAATGGCTGTGCTGGTGAACTGATATGCGTTCAGCAGTATGCTGTCCGTCGCGTTCCCAATGAGCTGCCTGACAACCTCCAGGGACACCCCCGGAGAATAGAAGGAGGTCACGGGACCGCTGACAGTGAACGACTCCCGCTCGAAGCTCGACTGGCCTATCCCGAAGCTCATCAGGCTCTGCCAGTCATCCGACGAGTTGGTGTCCATAAGCGTCCCGTTCTCCGACAGTCTCCTCGCAACGGCACCCTTCCTCGTGACTCCCGCGCGCTCCCCCTCCCATCCGAGCACGACCGCCTCGGAATCTCCCCAAGTGAATGAGTCCACCTCCCTGTCGTACTGCGTCAGGAGCACGACTTCATCCCCGTCGTTCCTGAGGGCAAAACGACCTCCGTAGGCCAGCATACGATCCGCGTCCCCGCGGGCAAATGTGAAGTCCGCTTCCCTGAGCACATCCTCGAAGTAGGAGGTCGAGTTGTGGGTCAGGCATAGTCTCTGGTTCGAACCGATGATAGTGTCCCCCGGGAAAGAGACGTCCCCCTCATTGTCCGTGATGATCCAGCCCGTGAGATTGACATGCCCAGTGCCGCGATTAAGAATGCAGACGTACTCGTCGTCCCTCAGATTGTGATAATAGACCTCGGCGAGAAGCACGTCGTCCTCCCCCGTCTGGTATATGCCGTTCGATGAGCCGGGCGTGGGAGGCAGAGAGAACCAGTCCTCCGGTCCATCAGAAGCCTCCCCGTTCGGAAAGAGCGAGAGGGACTGCCCTGTCCTCGAAGTGAGGTTCCTGCCATTCCATTGAACACCCAGGGGAGGATAGTCGACGAGGCTGCCTGGACCGTAGGCGAAGTAATCGAAGGCGGTCCCGCCACTATCCAGGAGGAGTTCATCGCCATTGTTGTTGAGCAAGGGCTGTGAGAAGTTCATGTACAGCGTGATTCTGCCATCGCTTGCGTCAAGTTCAGAGTCCCCCTTGCCGATTCTCATGAGTATGTAGGTTTGCTCGGGAAGGATTAGAGGTGGGAGGGTGAACACGTGGCCGTCGAAGTCGGTCAGCGTCCAGCCTCCAGTGTCCGTCTCCCCCTCCACAACAAGGACCTCTATCCACTCTCCGTCCACTTCATCCCCAGGGGGGTCGTACATCACCTCGTTGATGATCAGTTCGCCCCCATCCCCCGCTGATGTCCCGGCTGGGAGGCCAACGAGAGCGGCCAAGAGGATAGCGACCGTGATTGGAGTGAGCTTCACCATCAATGAGGACTAGCCCAGATCCCATACTTATCCTGGGCCAACGCATGCAAGGCGCGTGCTGACCCGACACAACTCACACAGAACAGGTGAGGGAGACCTCGCGTAGGCCCACCCTAGGGAACACCAGATACGAGATCCATCATCGCCTTCTCGGGGTCCTTGGACTTCACGATACCCGAGGCAACAAGAACACCGGACGATCCCAACTCGATGGCCTTTCGGACGTCCTTGCCCGTCTTGATTCCCGCCCCGCAGAGCACCTCGATTCCCTTGTCGATGGACTTGATGGCCTCCACGGCGCCGCTGATGACCTCGGGTTTGGCCTTCGTGACCGGTACGTCCCCGCCGATCAGCTCCGGCGGCTCAATTGCGATGTACGTGGGAGCCAGGGAAGCACATGCCTTGCTGACCCCGATGCTGTTCGTGCACACGACAGTCGAGATCTCGATCCTTTTACACTCAGCGACCGCCCTCTCGATGTCGGCAATCCGCATCCTCCTTTCCGAGTGGTTGATGAGCGTTCCCTGCCCGCCTCCCTCCTTGACGGACATCGGCGTGACGTGACCCGTATAGCTCCCCACTCTGGCGCCGTCGACATGCTGTGCGTACACAGGAACGCTTAGCTCGTCGGCATACTGA
>JAJISH010000090.1 GCA_022848825.1 Thermoplasmatota archaeon | reverse complement strand
CAGCTTCTTGAACAACGGCTGGTCTCCTGCGATGACCCCGAACGCGTACCTCTCTCAATCAGTTCGAGGATGCCCTGATGTTTCAATCGGAACGCGTCCGACCCATCCGTTTGGGGCCGGACGCGCTCATCATCTTCTATCGAGGGTCCCATGCGTCCGGCGGCCTACGATACCTCCACCCGAAACAGCACCTGACCGTACTCTACCGGCTCTGCGTTCTCGACACAGATCTCCACTACGACACCGCTGATTTCACTCTCCAGCTCGTTCATCAGCTTCATCGCCTCGATAATGCACAGTACGTCACCCTGGGAGATCCTGTTTCCCACCTCCGCGTAGGCAGATGCGTCGGGCGCCGGTGCCCTATAGAAGGTCCCCACCATCGGAGAGGTGACCTCGACGAGATCATCTCTCACAGCAGCTTCCGGCTCGGCTACGGCCGCGTCCCCTCCGCCATCGCCGGAGACAGTCGACATCTCCGCCGGTGCCAGAGGAGTCGAGCTCCCCCCTCCGTTCCCCGCTGTGGTCACAATGGGCTGAGGAGGAGGGGACTTGGCCAAGCGCAGGCGCGTTCCGCCCCGCTCGATCTCGATGGAGTCGAGGGTGCTTTCGTCAATCGCCTTGATCAGGCGCTCCAGGAATTCCAGATCGATCATTTCGTTATCCGGGTCAGGTACTTGTCCTCACGGCGATCCACCTTGAGGACGTCACCTTCCTCGATGAATAGGGGAACCTGGACGATGGCGCCCGTCTCGAGCGTGGCAGATTTGTTGCCGCCCTGAGCCGTATCGCCCTTCAGGCCCGGCTCTGTCTGGGCAACCGCCAGTTCCACGAAGAAGGGGAGCTCGACACTGATCACGTTCCCCTGATTCACGAGCCCCTCACACTCCATGTTCTCTTTCAGGTACTTGAGCTGATCCTCGCCGATCACGTCTCCCGAAATCGGGATCATCTCATAGGTGTTCTTGTCCATGAAATGATAGAGGTGGCCGTCCGAGTAGCTGTAGGTGACCGGCCGGCGCTCGAGGCGCACGTCGGTGACCTTCTCTCCCGCCCGGTACGTCTTGTCCACCACAGCGCCGGTCAGGACGTTCTTCAGCTTCGTCCTTACGAACGCTCCGCCCTTCCCGGGCTTCACATGCTGGAAATAGGTGATGGTCCAGAGACCACCGTCGATCTCCAGCACCATCCCATTCCTGAAATCCGCCGTCGTCGCCATCGGCTTCTTCGATCAGTCCGCTTCTCAAGGTCGTTTCAGGTGGGCAATCAGCCCGCGAAGACCCAGAAGATAGCTCTCTTTGCCAAATCCTTGAACCGTACCCACCGCCATCGGGGCCAGATACGAGTGTTTCCGGAAGCGCTCCCGGGCAGATGTATTCGACAGATGGACCTCGACGAAAGGAAGTCCAGCGGCCGCCAGACCATCTCGCAGAGCCACGCTGGTGTGGGTGTAGGCCGCCGGATTGATCACGATCCCGTCCACTCGGTCCATCAGCTCCTCGACATGGTCCAGAAGCTGTCCCTCGGAGTTGGACTGAAAGATCTCGACCGCAGCTCCGAGCTCCTCGCCCAGCTCCAGCAGAGCGTCGTCGATCTCCTCAAGCGTTGCGGAGCCGTATACCTCAGGCTCCCGTCGTCCCAGGAGTCGCAGGTTTGGACCGTGTATGACGGCGATCTTCATGAAGCAGGCCTATGTCAGAGTATCCGGCTGGTCCGGAGCAAGAAGCTCGATCGACACGATGTCACGAGCGTACCCTTCCTCCGCCTGAACATCCGCTTCGGGGCTAGCTTCCGGGATGACCTCCCCGGCTGGTTCACGGCCCGCGGCCTGAACCAACTCCTTCCGTAGGGAGATGAGCGTCTCGTCCCCGGGCTCGGCCTCGATCAGTTGGTCGAACACCTCGAAGGCGCGATCGTACAGCCCTTGCCGGGCGTAGACCTTTGCCATCGTCC
>JAJISH010000009.1 GCA_022848825.1 Thermoplasmatota archaeon | reverse complement strand
CGCAAGACCTCAAACATGGGAGAGTGCGCGCCCGCCAAGGAGATTCCAGGCTACTCGTGACCGCAGAGGATAAATCGGACGAGGCGCATGGAGTCGCGATGATCCCCGCCGAGAAGCTGGAGAGGATACGCGAGTACGCTCTGCACATGGACTGGAACGTCGCCTTTGGCGGGAGGTCAAAGGGCAACAGGCACCTGGAGAGGACGGTGAAGATCGCCCTCTCCCTCTCGAAGCGGAAGGACGTCAGGGAGGACATCGTTGCGGCGGGAGCGTGGCTGCATGACGTCGGCCTGCACCTGGGGAACGAGGCGCATTGCTTCAGCGGGGCGCGCTTCATCCAACCGTTCCTGGATGAGCTGGGTTTGAGCCAGGACGATATCGAGCGGGTGACGCACTGCATCGAGGCCCACGACGGTGAGGTCCCCGCCAGGACGCTCGAGGCGAAGGTGGTGCACGACGCGGACACGCTGGACAAGATGGGCCCGCTCGGGTTCGTCAGGCATGCGTGGAAGATCGCGAACATCACCGACCACGATCCCAGCAGACTGGCCGACGAGGTCGAGAAGCATCTGCCGACGCGGCTGGAGAAGATGTACCTCCCCGAGGCGAAGGAGAGGGCCGTCGCACTCGAGCGGGAGCTGCGGAACGTCCTTGCGGACAGAGAGCTGCTCGTCCGCCTGACGTCGCTCGTCGCAGAGGGATCGCGGAACGGGGTTCCCACCGAAGAGATCGTGGCGGAGCTCGTACGTTCCGGGTCTCTGCCGAAAAGCACACTGGACATCCTGCAGGAGCAGCTGGACCCTCGGTGATCAGAACGGATACTGTTTTCCCAGTACTTCCGTGGATGCGAGAGCCGCCTGGGCGCCTTGAGCGCACGACGTGACGATCTGGCGGGCCCCTCCCGCGATGTCGCCGGCCGCGTACATGCCCTTGACGCTCGTCCGCTGGAAATCGTCGACCTTCACGTAGCCGTCGTCCCTCAGCTCGGCTCCGAGCGCCTTTGCGATCTCGTTCTGGGGGATCAGGCCGATCGAGACAAAGACGGCTTCGACAGGCACGTCTTCTCTCTCGCCCGTGTCCACGTTCTCGATGAGAACCGACTCCACCTTGTCCGTGCCTTTGATCTCTACGACCTTGGACTCGAGTATCTTCTCCACATCGAGCCGCTCGAGGTCGTCCTGGTAGGCCTTCTCCGCCCGCAGCCGGGGGCGCCTGTGGATGAGCTTCGTCCGCACGCCCAGGTTCTGCAGGTAGATGGCCTCGATCGCCGCGGTGTTCCCCCCGCCGACGACCGCCGCGTCCTTCTCCTTGAAGAAGAAGCCGTCGCACGTCGCACAGTAGGAGACGCCTTTTCCCGTGAACTCCGCCTCGCCCGGGGCGCCCAGCTTCTTGTGCGTCGCCCCAGTCGCCAGTATCAGGGCCGGGACCTCGTAGCTGTCCTTGCTCGTCTTCACGTGGAAGGTGTCGCCCTCCTTCTTGGCCTCGAGGACCTCCTCCAGCTCGTGTATGGGAACGTACTCGGCGGCGTGCTCCCTCATCCTCTGCGCGAGGTCCATCCCGGCGATGGATTTCTCGCCCGGGTAGTTCTCGATGACCGGGGAGATGAGTATCTGACCTCCCGCCATCGCCTTCTCGATCACGATCGCCTCTATCCCTGCCCGTATGGCGTATATCCCGGCCGCCAGACCGGCGGGCCCTCCTCCAATGATGATCAGCTCAAGGCTCATGCAAGTCCCGAGACTCGAATGCGGATGCGTTATTTCAACCTTGGCGGTTCGACACCATTTTATCCACGTTGCCGCTTTGGTCATGTCAGTCATGATCCGAACGGAGGAGCTGACAAGGACGTTCAACGGCACCGTCGCCGTGGATAGCCTGAGCCTCGAGGTCTCCGAGGGCGAGGTCTTCGGCTTCATCGGCCCGAACGGGGCTGGGAAGACCACGACCGTGCGCATCCTCTGCTGCCTCATAGGCCCCACGAGCGGGCGGGCCTTCATCGGGGAGAACGAGTGCGGGCGGGAGCCGGACTCCATGAACATCAGGCAGATGGTCGGCCTGCTTCCCGAATCGCCGGGGCTGTACGAGCGCCTGAGCGCGTACCGCAACCTGGACTTCTACGGCCAGCTGTACGGCGTCAAGGATGGCGAGCGGGCAGAGCGGATAAAGGAACTCCTCACGACGCTCAAGATCTGGAAGAGGAAGGACGAGGCCATCTCCACGTTCTCGAAGGGAATGAGGCAGAAGATCGCGATAGCCCGCGCGCTCGTGCACAAGCCCAGGCTGCTGTTCCTGGACGAGCCCACTGCGGGGCTGGACCCGGAGGCCGCGAGGACGGTGCGCCGGTTCATACTCAATCTTAAGAAGGAGGGCGGGACGATATTCCTCAACACGCACAACCTGCACGAGGCCGAGCGGCTGTGCGATCGCATCGGCGTGCTGAATACACGCCTGATAGCCGTCGGCTCCCCCGAGGAGCTCGCACGCAGATACTGGGGCAGGACGACCGCCTTGCGCGTGAAGATGCTCACCCCCCGGATCGCGGAGGCCGTGAAGAGCCTGGACTTCGTCGGGAACGTGCAGGAACAGGACGGGGAGCTCCTCATCTCGCTCGACGACCCGGACGAGAGGAACCCGGCGATCGCCAAGGCGGTGATGGAGAACGGCGGCGAGATCCAGAGCATCTCCGAGTTCAAGCGCGGCCTGGAGGAAGTGTACTTGAAGCTGATAGGTGGGTCCACGTGAGGTTCGACAAGGTCTGGATAGTCGCACGGAAGGACATGGCCGAGCTCAGGACGAACAAGTACGTGCTCTACACGCTCGTCTTCATGCCGGTCATCATGGCCGTCGTCATCCCCTTCAGCTTCCTGCCCGTCATATACACGGGGGCCTTCGAGACCTCCGGCGAGCAGGTCGAGCTGGACCTCACTCCGAGCGTCACGTTCGCGGACCAGAAGATAAACCGGACGATGATCGTGAACGCCACCATAGAGAACTGCACGATCAGGAGCTCGTACATCTACGCCTCGCGCATATTCAACTCCACGCTGCTCGACACGAGGGTGAACGGGTCCGAGCTGGTCAACGTGTCCGTTGTGGACGTCAGCGTCATACGGAACTCGAACCTCTGGAACGTGGACGTGTCCCCGTCATCGACGACGGTGAACTGCGCCTACGTCGACGAGGACCCCAACGACGTCAGGATCTTCGTGGACATCGTGCTGAACAGCATGATACTGTTCTTCATGATGATCCCCGCCGTCATCCCGACCGTCATCGCTTCCTACAGCTTCGTCGGTGAGAAGACCAACAAGAGCCTGGAGCCGCTCCTGGCGACGCCGACGACGGACGGGGAGCTCCTCGTCGGGAAGTCGCTGTCGATATTCATCCCCACGATGATAGCGACCTTCATCTCCTTCGTTGTCTTCACGATAATCATCGACGTCGGGACGTACCCAGTGCTCGGTTTCTATCCCGTTCCGACGCCCGTATGGGTCTATTCGATCTTCGTCCTCGGACCGCTGTTCGCGATAATGAGCATCGCGCTGAACGTCTACGTCTCGGCGAAGGTGACCGACGTCCGAGCCTCACAGCAGTTCGGAAGCTTGGTAATCATGCCCCTGGTCCTGCTGATGGTCCTGGCCATAATGGGCATCATATCGCTGAGCATCGGGTACCTGCTCGTCTTCACGCTCTTCGTGGCCCTGATCGATGTCGGCATCGTGTACCTCAGCATCAAGACGTTCAAGAGAGAGGAGATACTGGTCAGGTGGAAGTGATCACCTGTGGAGCGACTCGCCATCCACGTCGCGCGCGGCCTCGAAGAAGATCTCGGAGACCGTTGGATGCGGGTGGATAGTCTTCCCGATCTCCTCGTAGGACAGACCCAGCCTCGCGGCGAGAACAAGCTCCTGCATCATCTCCGTCGCATGCGGGGCGATCGCGCACGCGCCAAGGATCCTCTTGGTCTTGGCGTCCGTGATGATCCTTGCGAAGCCATCCCTTTCGCCCGAGATTCTTGCGCGGGCGTTGGCAACGAGTGGGAACTCGCCTATCCGCAGATCGAAGCCCTTCTCCTTGGCCCGCTCCTCGGTCAGCCCGAACGAGGCGACCTCGGGGAAGGTATAGATGCATCTCGGGATGTGGTTGTACTCCATCTTGGCGGGCGTCCCAGCGATGTTGAGCGCCGCCACCTCGCCCTCTGCCCAGGCGGAATGCGCCAGCATGGGCTCGCCGGTGACATCGCCGACCGCATAGATGTGCGGGACAGCGGTCTGCATGTGCTTGTTGACGACGACGCCC
>JAJISH010000089.1 GCA_022848825.1 Thermoplasmatota archaeon | reverse complement strand
GATTGTCGCGTGCGCCAATGAGTCCGTGTTGTAGTTCGGCACGTCATCCCAGCCGTAGACGTAGATGTCGTAGTCTCCAGGCAACCAGCCCGTCGTATCGACGGTGGCATCCACGTTCTCCGTGACCTCGTCGAACGCTCCGTCCGTGGCAGACATTGCCGTTCCCGGCCAGACCTGTTGACCAATCGTGTAGTTCGCCCCACCAAGGTTGGATCCACCAGTGAAGAAGTCCGACACCTGCGCGGTCAAAGCGACCGACGTTCCCTCTGCTACTATGACGGAGGCTAGACCATCAACGAGGACACTCTGGATGGTTGGCGGCGTTGTATCACCAGGAGTCCCGATTGTGAAGTCGGCATCGCTCATGACGCAGTTGCTCTGGCCCTGGGAGTCCGTCGCGCACACCCTCACTCTGGCCTTGTCTGTCTGCGCGACCGGGACGTTCCAGAGATGTACGCCATCGTTGGGCTCCCCCGTCACGATCGTCATCCACACTGGGGAACCAGAGTCCAGGGTGTATTGGACTTCAATGCCGTCCTGCCGTATATCGACATCCTTGGCGTCCCACCAGATCTCGTAGAGTCCACCCGGCATCAGGACTTCTCCGCCGTCGGGCTGGACCACATCCACCCTCGGTGCCGCTATGCCGTCTAGGTAATTGCGCACGTTCCCCATCAGCATCTCGCCGTTCGGGTCGTAGTTGAAATCCCCGAAGTACGAACCGATGCCTTCGAAGTAGTTGAAGGCCATGTAGAAGACGCCCGAGTTGAGGTCATGGTTCATTCTGACCGCGGCAGTGGTGCCCGCTCCTGTGTACCTGAAGACCTCGAACGCTCCTGGACCGCTTGTGATCACGTCTGGATCAGAGCCATAGATTTGCAGGCCCATCATACCATTTGATATAGGATCGGCAGGGATGCCGTCGACCGTTGCCGCACCGGCATTGTCACCGCTGTAGTCTGCGTGAAGACTACCCTGAAGCCATCCTAAGTTCCCCGTTAAGAATGCCTGGTACGCAATCTCTTCCCCGACGACGTAGATTGCCTGATCCGCCGACAGGCCACTGTCAATCGCGGTCATCTGCGGGGGGTCAAACGTGCTGCCGCTCGTCCCAGTGAACCACAGCTGAACGGCATAGTCCTGGATTGCGCCATAGGTCGGCGGGTTCCTCATGTTCGTCATTTCGGTTTCGAAGGCCTCCATCGTATCCCAGTTCTTGTGTCCGAGACCTGCCTTCGTCAGGAACTCGTCGTAGCGGTCGAATCCGTCATCGTATGGGTCGTTCAGGTCCTTGTTTATCAACACGATCGGGCTCTGGACGAATTCCATGGATGCGGCCTGCATGACCTCTGCGTTGAAATAAGGAGGATTCCGTGGGATCTTGTTGTCCGTCTGCACGAAGACTCCGACGCCGAGCTCTCTTCGGTCCGTTGATGGGAACCAGAACGGGTTGATGGTGAAGGTCGTCTCAGTCTCGAAGGTTTCACCCATGCTGAACGTAGGCGGCAGAGCCGTCTGTGACCCATCTCTGACAATATGGTTGAACACTCTGTGGAGGATGCCGTACATCTCGTTCGTGTTTCCGTCTCTATGGTATATGTTGTTCTGGTAGAGCACGAACCGCACCCAAAGATTCCCGACCGTAATCGGGTCAGTGGCCTCGATGGTGGCCTTGACGTTTACCGTGTTCGCTGTGATGTTCCCGGTGAGAGATATGGTCATGTTGCTCATGGCGTTGCCCTGCCTTTCCTGGTTGTACAGGGCTTTGTCATCATCATACAGCTGATACTTCTGAGTGCCTCCAGATGTCCAAAGCCGGTTGTCATTGTACGGACCGCCGCCGTCGAAGCCTACGGCGGGGTATGCCAGTCCGCCATAGTATGAGCTCCTCTGTTGGGCGTACGAGCTAGTCAGCTCATCGGACCCGGATGCGTGATACTCCAGGATCACCAAGTTGTCATGCCCAAGTTCATTGTAAAGCCTCCCTAGAGAGTGCTTCTGCGCTGGGCAGTACTGGCACCAGTCCGCAGTATTCACTTCCACGAGCACGGTCCTCTGGCTCGAACCGCCACGGCACCTTGCCGCCGGTGTCGGCCCCGGGGAATCATCCGATTCCACGTGAACGAGAAGCACGCTGCTCAAAAGCAAGAAACACAATAACGAGGCCCAAACTAGCGTTAATCTCTTCATGCCCTGCCTCCTCCTAGCGGGGCATATTCGTCTATGCGTATATCAATATTACCCAGTTATAGCCTTGGCGTGCACAATCCCGCAGAAAAGCCAGCCACGCTGGGCGGCTCACTTCAACCTGATGGTCTCGAGGTTCATGGGCGCTCTCGTTTCCATCCCGAACTTCTTGTACAGGCTGCTCGCAAGGTCGGAGCACTTGTACTCCTCACCGTGGCCGATGATCACCCGCTCAGGCCGCGGCTCGAGCGTTCCCACGTAGTTGAGAAGCTGAAGCCTGTCCGAGTGCCCGCTGAAACCGTCGACGACCTCCACGTCCATCTTGATCTTCAGGGTCAGGGGATTGCCCCTGTCGCTCAGGGTTATCTCCTTCCACTCCTTCTGTATCTTGCGGCCGATCGTGCCCTCCGCCTGGTAGCCCACGAACATGAGCGCGTTCTTCGGGTTGTCTGCCCATGACTTGAAGTACTCGATCACAGGCCCTCCGTTCATCATGCCCGACGTCGCGAGAATGATGCACGGGTCCGTGTCGTTGATGATCCTCTCCCTCATCTCCTGGCTGTCCACGCGGTTGAAGACCTCCGCCAGGAACGGGTTCTGTCCCGTCTGGAAGATCTGGGTCCTCAGAGAGCTGTTCAGGTACTCCGGATAGGCCGTGTGAATGGCCGTCGCCTCCCAGATCATTCCGTCCAGATATATCGGGACGGTGGGGATGCGCTTCATCCTCATCAGCCCCTCCAGGACCAGCATGACCTCCTGCGATCGTCCTACAGCGAAGACCGGGACGAGCATCTTGCCGCCCCTGTTGAGGATCCTGGCCGCAATGCCCTTCACCTGGCCCGAGGCCTCCCTCCTGCTCGGCTGCAGGTCGTGATATCCTCCGTATGTGGATTCAATGATGAGCGTCTCGAGCCTCGGGAACCTGTTCGTGGCGGCGTTGAACAGCCACGATTTCTCGAACTTGATGTCCCCGCTGAGCGCGACGTTGTACAATCCGTCCCCGATGTGGAAGTGGGCGATCGATGAGCCGAGTATGTGACCGGCGTTCTGGAGCGTCAGCCGCACGTCGGGCGAGATGTCAGTGGTCTCGCCGTACTTCAGCGGAATGCAGTGCTTGACCGTGTCCCTTATGTGGCTGGAGTCGTACGGGGACTTCTTCGCCTCCCCGAAGGCGACCTTGACGTAGTCGATCTGGAGAAGCGACATGAGATCGCGCGTGGGGGGCGTGCAGTAGACGGGCCCGTCGTATCCATACTTGAACAGGACGGGAACGAGCCCGGAGTGATCGAGATGAGCGTGGGTCACGACAACGCCGTCGAGCGCTTCCAGGGGCATGACCTCAGGAGCCTGGAGATACGGGCTTCCGTTGTTATCGGACGAGACGTCGACGCCGCAGTCTATCATTATCTTGCTTCCCCTTGTCATCAGCAGCGAGCATGACCTTCCCACCTGCCTGAACCCGCCAAGGGTCGTCAACCTCACCCAGTTCTCTCCTTCCGCGGTGTCGCGGGCGAGCCTTCTCCCCACCCGCTTCAGGAACGCCTCCCTGTCGTCGCGGTACTTCCTGAGGAAGCTCCTGATATCCGCGACGGTCTTCGACGGTATCGGCGGGGTCCTCACCACCCTGGGCGCCCAGCCGATGCTCTTCTTGATCTCGTTCAAAATGGTCCCGCGCTTCCCGATCACCAGACCGGGAGAAAGGGCCTCTATCGTGACCTCGCCGTTCTCGTGCTCGAAATAGATGTCAGTGATCTTGGCGTCCTCAGGGATTATCTCCCTTATGCTCTTCTCCGCTTCCTCGGTCGGGGAGAGAAGCGAGGGGTCGGGCCTTATGGCCACTCTTCGTCTCATTCCCTGCGCCAGTTGCCTGACGATGTCGTTGTTCTCCGCGAACTCCTCCATGCTCTTGGTGTATATGACCACGACTGGACCTTCGAGTTCAATCTCCGTTATCTCCACATCTTTGGGGACGACCTTTCGGACTACCTTCTCAGCGTCCCGAAGAATACTTTCCACGCTCATTTGGTTTCACTTGAATACGTATAGAGAAGAGCTAGCTCAGCTTCATCGCTGACTTCCTCTTCTCGACCTCCTTGTCATCGAGGTGAACGTAACCCTTCTTCGTTATGGAAACGATGTCTATACCATCACCCGAGGCCGCATCCCTCTTCATGGCGGCCGTCAGGGCCCTTATTGCGAGGTCTATGCCGTTGTCCAGGCTCACGTCGTCCTTGTAGTGGTCCTCCAACACTCCGTACACGTAGGGAGATCCTGAACCTGTCGTCACGTACTTGTCGGGTATGCTCCCTCCTGCCATGTCCAGGGAGTACACGTGATTGCCATCCTCGTCCACGCCGCCGATGACGAGCTGCACCCAATAGGGGAAGTACCTCCTTCCCGCCAGGATGTTCGAGAGAAGCGTGGCGCACGACTTCACGGGCATGGGAGCGTTCCGCTTGAGCTTGAAGAGCTCGACCTCTGCGGTAATATACCTCGCGAGCAGTTGGATGTCTCCCACCAGACCGGCAGTCGTCAAGCCCAGATTGTCATCCAGCTTGAACACCTTCTTCGTCGCCTTGTGAGCGATCAGCGTCCCCATGGTTGCCCTTCTCTCCGCTGCCAAGACCACACCTTCCTTGCAGACCATACCTAGTGTGGTTGTCCCTGTCTTAACCTCATTTGCCATCTGCGTCATATCATACCCTCGAAAACTGGGAAAACTGACGCCTGAGCTATTGTTGTCCTGCTATATAACTATTTTGAGACTATTCGTGTTCAGGCCATGGGGTGCAGCGTCTGTCGGGGTTCTCGATTCCGGCGGTTCCTATGGTGCTGTGGTTCTCCGTGATATGCTGAAGGCTACCTTCTTATAGTGGGTGGCTTCTTTTCGTCGAAAAGGTCCGCTGGAGGAGCCCGAATTCGAGGAGCCTCCAGAGGAGCCTGGGGAGGGCAGATCGATGTCAGGCAAAGGTAGCAAGGTCAGCAAAGAGACCGCGGAGGAGATGATTCTGGACGTACTCAAGGAGGGAGGTCCCATGACCACGATCCAGGTCGAGGAGGTCTTCAGGTCGCAGAACGCCGAGTGCCCGGACTCGGCCGCCCTTTTCCTCAACAAGATGAGGCTGAGCGGCAAGATAAACGGAGAGTTGTCCATCGAGCACAAGGGTTGGCTCTGGTGGATGGACTAAGGCACCGTCCACGGATGAGTGTCCACGACATCGTCAGTTGCCCGCCAGAACAAGGAGAACCGATAGTCGTGCCCGCTTGAGATGCTGATGACGAACACATCCCCGAAGGTCAGCAGCCCGTTCGAGTCCATGTCCAGGAACATGATGTTCCCTGCCGTCGCACCGTCCGCCAGTGGATCCATCCTGTCCGTTTCGTTCGAATCAGTTACCAGGAAAGCCCCGAAGAGGCCTACGTCCAACGCCTCGGAGACGAAGAACACGGTGAAGTTGTGGGCGGTCACATTGTGGACGGACCACGATATGTTGACGCCGGGGACCGATGATATCGGCGTTCCCGAGACG
>JAJISH010000088.1 GCA_022848825.1 Thermoplasmatota archaeon | reverse complement strand
CGACGGAAGAAATGGGACACAACATATATATTTCTCTCGCTCGACAGATGGCGGAGAGACCTTTGAGCCCAACAAGAGGATAAGTGAGACCGAGCTTGAAACAGACCCTGTACCTAAGATAGCTGCTAGTGAACAGACCGTGGGCATTGCTTGGGAGCAGGGACTCGACGGTCTCTATTTTGCCAATTCCTCGGATGAAGGGAAGACCTTCGTAGTCCCTGGGAAAATAAGCGACAATCAGGGAAGGGAAGCCTGTGTTGCCATCAACCACACTGGATACATCGCAGTTGCATGGACTGACGGAAGAGAAGGTTGGGGAAACGACGACATCTACCTCTCTACTTCTTCTGATGGTGGAGCCACATTCGGCATTAGTCAGCGCGTCAACAATGACACTGGGACCAAGAATCAAAGAACTCCGTCCATTGCGATGGATCAGGCTGGACATATAGATGTAGTTTGGATGGATGAGAGGAGCGGTGTTGACTACGACGTCTATTTTGCGACGTCTCCACCTTGGCTCCCAGACCTCGCCGTCTCGTCGGCGGACATCAGTTTCACGCCTCTTGGACCAGTCTCCTACGGAAGCGTTGTTACCATCAATGCAACAATCCACAACATGGGCAAGGAGAACGCAACGGACATCGTTGTCAGGTTCTACGACAGTATCGTGTCCCCATCGAGTCTCATCGGTGAAGCTCTCATTCCCCAGATCGAGAAGAGCAACCATTCCTGGGTGGAAGTCAACTGGACTGCGACCGCTCCACAATTCCACGACATATGGGTTGTCGTCGACCCCGAGAACAACATCCCTGAAAGCAATGAATCGAACAACACCGCCAGTAAGCAGTTGGAGGTGATATTGCCGCCAATCCCTGCCCAGCCTGGAAACCTGACGGCAAGGCTAACCGGCGGGGAATCCTCAAACGTCACATTGGGATGGTCCCTCTCGCCTGATGATGGTGGCTCAGTCAACGTCACAAGATACGATATCTACGGAAAGGGGAGCTTCGATGCCGGAGGAAGGGAGTATGTGGTTATGGGAAGCGTTCCCAATGCCACATCCTCATATGTGGACGAGGGTGCAGGTGAAGGGGATCCAAGCAATCACTTCTACTACGTCTGTGCCATTGGAGGTATGAACATATCCTCTTGCACCGACAACCAAGCCGCCAAGTTCACCCGCCCGCTCGCTCTCGGTCCGACCCTCGTCTCCATTCCTCTCATTCAATCCGACGAGAGCATCGAGACCGTCCTTCAGACAGTACAATACGACAAGGCATGGTACTACGATTCCTCGAGTGGGGAATGGAAGTGGTACATGACATCCAAAGGATACAGGAGAGGACTCTTCGAAGTCAATCACACCACGGGTCTCTGGATTGACGTCACGGAGGACTCGAACCTCACAGTGGCGGGAGTCGTTCCCGCTCAGACCACGATACACTTGTACGAGGGATGGAATCTAGTATCATTCCCGTCCTTCAACTCTTCGTACACGGTGTACGATTTGAAGATGGACACAGGAGCCGTGCGTGTGGAAGGATGTGATCCCTCGCCTCCGTATCACCTTGGCGTCCTCGAGGACGCGGAAGTACTCTTGGCGGGAGAAGCGTATTGGGTGAGGGTGGCGGCGGACAATACATGGACAGTAGACATTGTGTGATTTCTGTCACCCGGAAATGTCGTTGTTCAAGACTTTGGAGGTTTCTCACCGACGGTCCCTTCTCGACGACCGGAAATTGGGGGCATTTCTGTCGTCGATGATAATGGACTCTGACACTTCCTCATGTCATCGACTCCGAAAGAGTGCCCCCCCAGGGGTCTCAGTCCAATTCATCCGCCGATGTTACGGACACGGTCGTATCGACGATGAGCGTGTAGAAGGCGGCGACGGACACGGAAACGGTCGCGACGGCAGTCGGAACGAA
>JAJISH010000087.1 GCA_022848825.1 Thermoplasmatota archaeon | reverse complement strand
CTTCCCGGACTGGGCGCTCCGGGAGGCGCTCTCGGATTCCAAGGTCATCGTCGCGGAACTCAGCGTATCCGGTCAGTTCGAGAACCTGCTACGCTCAGAAGGCTTCGACGTTTCTGCTCACATAAGGCAGTATGACGGGCGGGCATTCGACCCGCCTGAACTCGCAGCACGAATAAGGGAGGTGGTCTCGTGAACCTGGAGACCTACGCCGAGAACACTTGGTGCAAGGGATGCGGGAACTTCGGCCTTCTGAACTCCTTCAAGGACGCAGTCAGCGAACTCGTCGAGGAGGGAGCGCTCAAGGCGGAGAACATGGTCATCAGCTCAGGGATAGGCTGTCATGGTAAGACCGTGGACTACCTCAACCTCAACAGCTTCTATTCCCTCCACGGAAGGGCGATCTCGTGCGTTTCCGGAATGAAGATCGCCAATCCGAATCTAACCGTGGTCGCGTTCCAAGGGGACGGCGATGCATTCGGAGAGGGGATAGCTCACGTGGTCTTCTCCGCCAAGAGGAACATAGACACCACGCTTCTCGTCCACGACAACAGTGTCTATGGGCTGACGACGGGCCAGTTCACACCGACCAGCGAAAAGGGGTTCAAGGGGAAGAGCACTCCCAGAGGAAGCATAGAGGAGCCAATGAACCCGCTGGCGCTCGTCCTTGCCTCAGGCGGGACGTTCGTGGCGAGGGGCTTCGTCGGGAAGAGGAAGCACTTGGTCGGGCTGTTCAAGAAGGCGCTCCTCCACAAGGGGTTCTCTTTTGTGAACGTGCTTCAGCCCTGCGTCACGTTCAACAACACTTATTCGCGCTACAGGGAGAGCACGTACATCCTCGAGGATGAGGGTCACGACGCGACGGACTTCCAAGCGGCCTGGGGCAAGGCCCGCGAGACGGAGAGGATCCCGATAGGTCTCCTCTATCAGGTCGAGAAGCCGACCTTCAATGACCTGCTCCTCGAAGGCCTGGTCCCGGCTGAGCCGCGAGCACCTCCGCTCTCAGCCATATCAGAAATCATCAGCGAGAGATAGGTCGAGAACCTCTCACCCAATCTCCGCCAGGACTCCCTGGATATCCTCGTAGTCAGGTTCGACGCCCTGGTCCTCTGTAACCCATTTGTATCGCACGATTCCTTGCTTGTCCACGATGAAGATGGACCTCTTGGCAGCCGTGTACCCGCTCATTCCCGCAAAGCTCTCCAAGGAAACGCCGAAAGCCTCGGCAGCCTCCCTCTTGTAGTCGCTCAGTAGCGGGAAGTTGATCGCGTTCCTCTCCGCGAAGGCCGCGTTCGTAAAAGGATCATTGACGCTGATCCCCGCGACTCCTGAGTCCAATTCCTCCAGTCTCGCTATGGAGTCTCTGAAGGCACACATCTCCTTCGTGCAGACGGACGTGAACGCGCCCGGGTAGAAGGCAACCACCAGATTCTTGCCGAGGAACTCGTCAAGCGTCCGAGGTTTCCTTTCAGTGTCCAACAAGGAGAAGCCAGGGGCCTTTTCTCCAACATCTGGTTCGTTCATGGTCATCAGCGGGAGAAAGCAGGTCCCGTATTTGCGCCTTTTGTGGGCCGCTCCACCAATCTATAAATATCGTTACCAAGTTGGTTCTCACGAAGCCCCTGAATGCCGAGTCTGGACGTCTCAGAGAACGCCGCGGTCATTCCGGAAGGGCGGTGATGTCACGAGAATGCTGATAGTCACATCAGAGGTCGACAAGGCCTCGATGAACATCCTTGAGCACCTTCTCAAGATCGGCAGGTGGCACAAGTTCGGCGAGTTCGAGGGCAATCCCGCCAGGGAGTATGGAAACAGGCGGCTGGTCACGATCCACGATGAATTCCTCTTTCGGGACGGCCTCGATGCAGAGATACGGGAGAGCTTGGGAATCGACTTCGATGTGATGGTGTTCGCGTCCCGCCACAAGAGCGAGAGCGGTCTCAGGTCGCTCACGGTCCATCCCCTGGGCAACTACGACAAGGCGGAGTTCGGCGGGAATCCCAGGACGCTCGTTCCAACGTCCCCGAACGTGATGACGATGGCTCTGAGGCTGCTCAAGAACAGGAGCGCGGGCCTTGACACCCCCGTTTCTTTCGAGGTGACGCATCACGGTCCGCACGTGAACACGCCCGCGTTCAACATCGAGATCGGGAGCGAGGAGAGAGCGTGGGTCGAGGAAGCGCCTGCCAAGGCGATAGCGTCGGTGATCATGTCCGCGGAGGAGCAGAGACTTCCTGTGGCCGTCGGGATTGGCGGCGGACACTACGCGCCTAGGATCACGGACGTCGCGCTTGAGAAGAACGTCTCCTTCGGCCACATGGTTCCGACGTACGCCCTGGACCATCTCGATGGGACCATGCTCAAGCAGGTCATCGAACAGAGCCCCGATGCCAGGTACGTCTACTTCCACAGGAAGGCAATGAGCAAGCCCAGAGCGAGAGAGTTGTCTCAACTCTGTGAGCGGAGCGGTCTCCGAACGGTCAGAACCAGGGATCTTGACTGACTTTCGCGGTCTCCGTTGCACGGTCTCTTGACGAACGACCTAGCAGAGCAAAAACTATAATCCCCCGAGCGCATACACGCACAGAGGGGAGACGTTTGCTCAAAGAGTGCAGATCTCATGGTTTCTTCCGCGGGGAAATCTGTCCCAACTGCGGTGATGAATCGAAATTCCTGCTCAACGACAGGGAGCTGGAGCTGCTGGGAAGAACGATGGCAGGCATCCTGAGGCACTTCCCGGAGCGCTACGGTCTGGATATGGACGAACACGGTTGGGTCGACCTCAGGGACTTCGTGACAGCCGTTCAGATCAGGCACAAGAAGTTCAGGTTCCTCAAGCCGCATCACGTGCTCGGGATCATCGATACTGATCCCAAGGGGAGATATCAGTTCCTAGAGGGAAAGATAAGGGCCACGTACGCTCACTCATGTGACGTGAGTCCAGATCTGCCGACTGATGACATCCCCGAGATACTGTTCTTCCCCACGACGGAGGAGGAGTGCAGCATCTTGCTCGAGATTGGGTTGAAACCCTCGGACAGGAAGATGGTCCACTTGAGCGGGACACTTCCCTCGGCGATGGAGGCTGGTCAGGTGAGGGTCAATGACCCTGTGATCCTCGAAGTGGACACGAAGAAGGCCGAGGATGAAGGGGTCGAGATAGGCAAGGCCGGAACGACGGTCTATACGACAAAGGATGTCCCCCCAGGCTGCCTGAGAAGACTGGCCCCGGAAGAAATCGAAGAAGGGATGGAAATGGGAGTCAGCGAGTAGGAAGTTCCCGTTGCTGATATTCTCTTCCAAAGGTTTTATTGCCTACGTTCTTATTACACTCTAACTCAGTAGGTAGGTGATTAGGATGGGTACCACTGGTTTTAATCAGCTTGGGAACAAGGCTTTGCAGGAGCATTGGCTGAGGAGATTCGTTGCCATCATAATCGACAGCATAATAATCTCCATCGTCGTCTTCGCACTGGGCACGTTTCTCTGGTTCCTTGGGATCTACACCTGGGGATGGCTATTCACATGGGTCTTCCTCTTCCTCTACGTGATCCTAATGGAGATATCTATGGGCGCAACGATCGGGAAGAAACTCATGAGCCTGCATGTCGTCGGCATACTGGAGCCGCGGACGCCAATGATGGTCCTCGTGAGGAACGTCTCCAAGCTGTTCGGCATACTGCTGTTACTCGATTGGCTCGTCGGCATGTTCACGCCTGGAGATCCGAGGCAGAAGTACACCGACAGGATGATTGGCTGCACCGTTGCGAGGACGGATGAAAAGGCCTACATGGAGGAGCAGTTCAGGGTGGCTCAGTTCTACCGACCACCTCCCGCTCACGGATACCAGCCCTATCAGCAGCAGCCCCAGCAGCAGCCCTACCAGCAGCAACCCCAACAGGAACCTCAGCAGCAACCGTACCAGCAGCCACCCGCGACAGGCGGGGGCTGGGGAGACCAGCCGGAACAGACCGGCCCACAGCCCAAGTACTGTCAAAGCTGCGGCGGTCCGCTGAATGTCAGGCCCGACGGCAGATTGCAGTGCCCCAGTTGCGGCGCGATGTACTAGGTGATTATCTTCTCGAGCTCATCGGTCTCGAGGGCTCTTCTGATTTCCATCGCTACCCTACGGCCAGTGCTAACTCTCGACCGCCAAAGCGTGTTTCCGTAGGGATGGCCCACCGACATGTGGACGTTCGTCCCGCCGCCTATCCTTGGCGAGACGTCGTATATGAAGAAGTTCATGTCCTTGTCCACGCACGTCTGCAGCGTGAACGGGCCTATCATCCCTGGCGGGGAGTACTCCTGCGTCCCCTTCACGTAGATCTCGGCCAGCGGGAAGACCTTCCTGAGCAGCGATTCGCGCAGCGTGGCCGAGTTGTGCCCGCAGACAGTGTATTCTGGGGTTCTCTGCTCCTCAAGGAGGGACATCTGCTGCGCGGCAGGCAGGCGGACGTGCCCGTCAAGGGACGACTCGAATCTCCAGTCGATGCCGAGCAGCTCCATCGGCTCCTCGTCCTTTTCCAGCGGTGAGTAGAAGAAGTCGAAATTGAAGACAGGTCCGATGATGTACCTCTCTATCCTGGCGTTCTGCAGGTCCTCCTGCGTGATGACATCGTTCTTGAGAAGCTCCTCCGACTTCTCCTGGTACTCCGCGTAGCTCGCGGCCGTGAAGAAGCCCCTCTCCAGTCTCTTGACCTTGTGCTTCAGCTTGACGAGTGCGAGTGAATCGATATCTTCGGGTGATTCGATCTTCTCCGGGGCGGGAAGGTCGACCTTCTCCAGAAGCCAGTAGTAGTCCTCCTCAACGTCCCCCCTCTCCTCTGACCTTAGCAGATTACGGCTCCCCATCATCGGGATGGCGA
>JAJISH010000086.1 GCA_022848825.1 Thermoplasmatota archaeon | reverse complement strand
ATTATGTCGACAGCCCTTCCCAGCGTCCTGCCCTGGTAGGCCGTCCTCCCCATCGCCTTCACAAGATCGGAGACGCTCCTCCGCTTCACGTCCAGAGTCTCAACAACGGAATCCATCGCCATCAGACAGGCCTATTCGTTGCGTGGTATTCATGTTTTCGTTTCCGCCTTGGGAGCCCTCCAAGGAGAGCTGAGGAGCGGGATCGATCCCTGGCGGCGATCGTGCACGTCGAGCCCTTTCCCTCACCGCTCAGCATCCTTTTTGGAGGGGCGGGACAGCGCAGTGTCGGACCGCTGAAGATTATCATACCTGATAATCTCTCGGAAAGCCCTATAAGAATGCCACCGAATCCTGGGAACGTCAATGGCTAGCAAGTCCACTCTCGCTCAGAGAATCTCGATGAAGATGAAGATCTGTCTCGTCGGGGAACCCGCCGTGGGGAAGACGAGCCTCGTGAGGCGGTTCGTTTTCAACACCTTCGACCCCAAGTACTTCTCCACGATAGGAACGAACATCTGGAAGAAGAAGCTCCAGCTGACCCATCCGCTGAACGACAGCACGTTGGACGTGGACATGATCGTCTGGGACATAATGGGGCAGAAGCAGTTCCGGGACCTTCTGAGGGACGCTTATTTCTTCGGAGCGAAGGGCGTCATAGTCGTTTGCGACTCCGGCAGGAGGGAGACCTTCGACAAGCTGGTCCATTGGGTGGAGGCGGTCACCGAGATAACCGGGGACATCCCGCAGTACCTCATCGCGAACAAGGTCGACCTCGGCAGCGTGTCATTCGAGGAGAAGGAGATGAAGAAGATGGCGGGGACCTACGACTGCCCGTACCAGATGACGAGCGCAAAGACGGGCGAGTTCGTCGAGGAGATCTTCTTGAACCTTGCTACCAGGATAGTCCAGAAGAGATATGATGACGCTCAGGCCGGTCTGGACGAGGCCGAGAAGACGCTCGAGTCCAGTCCCGAAGACATAGACTCCCTCTACATCAAGGGGGAAGCGCTCGTGATCCTCGAGAGGTATGATGAGGCCATAGCCATCCTCCACGAGGTGACGAGATTGGATACGGACTACCCCGACGTCTGGGGGCTCAAGGCAGAGGTTTTCAGCAAACTGGGCGATGAGAAGATGGCCGCGCTCTGCAGTGTCAGGGCCTAGGCCGCCACGGGCTCCGCGGCAGCTTCATCCTTACCTTTCAAGATGCCGTAGGCTATCAAGCCAAGGATCGCCAACATGACCACGAAGGCGGAGAGGCAGTAGTCGCATACGGCCTGGATGACGAATATCTCTATCAGCGTCAGGTAGGTCGAGAACCCGGCGCCTATGATCGCAATGATGAGCATGTACGTGGGGAAGTTCTCTGCGATTCCCAGGTCCGGGTAGTAGAGCCTCAGGTAGGACATGCCGAACAATGCGATGTAGCCCAGGAGTCCGATGAGGGCGACGGGGATCCCGAGGACCACGCTGTACTCACTGTCCCAGACGTCTTGGCATCCACCACCTATCGGGCACCAGCCCTCTGATCTGTTGTAGTGGACGTAGGTGAGGTAGCCCGAGAGAGCGATTCCCAAGAGGGAGAGAACGAGAACGAGCCTGAGGACAGCCCCCTCCTTGTGTATCCGCGTGTACATGATAATCCCTATTTGCCCAGTAGATCATTCAGAATGGAAGCGATGTTGCTGTACGTATCCGTGCCGACATGGTCGTATTTCACGATGCCGTTCACAGGCTCCTCTATCAGGTCTATTATGAACAACTTGGGGGTTCCTCCGACGTTGTAGGCACTCGCCATGTTGGACGTATCGACTGCGTGTGTCCACTGAGCCTCAGGATGTTGGTTGAGGAAATCCAGGAGGATGGCGTCGGTGTCACCCGCCCTGACGTCGATGGAGATGAAGTTCACATCCTCAAGATGGAAATTCTGATAGAGTTGCGCCATTATCGGTATGAAGTCGATACAGGCGCCGCAGCTTGGTGAGAAGAACTCCAAGAAGACCAGCTCACCGTGGAAGGAAGTCGGGACCGTGTAGGGAATCCTCGTTCTGACGTCCACAATGGAGAAACTGGGAGCCTCCTCGCCGACCATCGAGTCTGCGGGTCCTTGGTAGGCTATGGCTAGAACGATGACGACCACGATCGCGATGGCTATCCCCGCAAACACGACACCCTCCCGCCTCCTCACGCCCCCTCGCGCCTTGGCCCTCCTCCCTTGGGCCTTGGATATGCGGCTCTCCGCGTCTTCTTCAGGGTGGACCTTCTTGAGATGCCTGGACAGGTTCTCGGGTTTCACGGGACTCCCGCAAACAGGGCATCTACTCATCTTGGTCATCTGGCTTCAGTCCTGTATTGATACAATACCAGGGAACGATAATGAAGCTTTCGGAACTGTTCTGCATAACCAAGGGGAAAATATCAATAGGGACCGGGTTCTTGAGAGCAACGATGGAGCACTCGTCCAGGAGACAGGATTTCACCTCTCCGAAGGCGTACCTCATCCTCAGGCTGATCCTAGTACTGATGGTCGTGGGGCTCGTGCTCATGCTGGTATCCTTGTTCCCCGTCTTCGGGGCCTGGTCGGTCCTTCTCATCGTGATGCTGGCCGTGTATCTCATCGTCGTGGGCGTGTCCCCGTTCTTCACCAATCACTGGGTCACACTGGCCAGGCTCGTGCTGAGGCAGGGGCTGTACTTCAAGGTGTCCATCCCCTACACCGAGATCGAGTCCATCGGGATGACCAACGAGGTCGCCAAGTACGGCGTGAAGTCCTCCTGGGTCAAGGACAAGGTCTTCATCGCGACATCGCAACACGGGCTCGTCTCCATAAGGCTGAGGAATCCCGTCCGCTTCCTTCTCGTGCTGGGCAAGTCGGCGACCGAGCTCATCGTCAGCGTGGACGAGCCGGAGAGGTTCGTCTACGCAGTGCGGGAGAGAATGGGACTACTCCCGCCAGTCGAGTCCGACCGTGCTTATGCCAAGCTTAGGCACTAGCCCAAGCCGCCTCTTGTGGGCGCTCTTCTTCACACGCTCGAAGACATCCTGCACCTTCGCGGACTCCGTCCCCGTCCGCTCGACGATATCCTCCGCACTGAAGCCCAGCTCGATGCCCAGCAGGACCGAATCTAGCTCCGCGTAGGAGATCCCCAGCTCCTCCTCGTCCGATTGGCCGGGGTAGAGGGCGGCCGACGGCGTCTTCTCCATCAGGCGGTCCGGGATGCCTATCTCCTTCGCCAGATCCCTGACCTGGGTCTTGTAGAGGTCCCCTATGGGAGCGATGTCCGAGGCCCCGTCGCCGTACTTCGTGAAGTACCCGACGAGGAGCTCGCTCTTGTTGCTCGTTCCCGCGACGATGTGGTCCATGGAGTGCGCGGCGTGGTAGAGGACGACCATCCTGCACCTCGCCTTGATGTTGCCCAGCCTCACCCTGTCGTCCGTGTCCTCCAGGGAGAGGAACGACTCCACGAAGCCGTCGATCGGGATCGCGATGTAGGATATCCCCAGCGACTCCGCGTGCTCTCTTGCGTCCGCCTCGTCCTGCTTGGGCGAGTCCTTGTCCGGAAGGTGGATGCCGGCGGTCTTCTCGGGTCCGACAGCACGAGCGCAGAGTGCCGCCACGACTGCGGAGTCCAATCCCCCGCTCATCCCGACGAGGATGCCCTTCCTTCCCGACTTCTCCAGGTAGTCCCGCAGGAACATCTCTATGACCGTGACGAGCTCCTTCCTGAACTTGGGCGTGAGCGCCATCAGCCCTGCCAAGGGCTCAGCGATAAAAAGCGTTTCGCTTCCGATGCCCGAGGAGCGAGGGAAGAGCGTTCAGCGCTACCAGTCATACCATCGGCGGGGCTTCTCTTTTTATAGCAGAAGTGAATCGTGAAGGGAGGTCGCATGGCTGCTCCCAAGATCACGGAAAAACGATGGGAAATCAAGTTCGAGGAGGAACTCCTGGACAGATGGACCCAGGGTGACCTGCACCCCTTCGATCCCGATTCAGGGAAGCCCGTGTTCGTCATAGACACCCCGCCGCCGTATCCCTCGGGGACGTGGCACATCGGGGCGGTCGCCGGCTACTCGCTCATCGACATGATCGCCCGCTCGAGGAGGATGCTCGGGTACGAGGTCCTCTTCCCCTTCTGCCTGGACAAGAACGGCATAAACATCGAGCTGACGGTGGAGAGGAAGCACAAGAAGAGCCTGCACGAGTTCGACCGCCAGGAGTTCATCGACATCTGCAGGGAGGAGATCGGCAAGATCTCCGAGGGCATACTCGACCTCTCCCACAGGATGGGGATGTCCGCGGACTGGGAGGAAAGCTACTACGAGACCGACACGCCCGAGTACAGGCGGATAACGCAGGCGGTCTTCATCGACCTCTGGAACAAGGGGCTCGTCTACAAGGGCGAGAGGCCCAGCTTCTACTGCCCCGCCTGCAAGACGCCCATCGCGGAGGCGGAGATCGAGTATGTCGAGAAGCCGTCCACGATGACGACCATCAACTTCAAGGTCAAGGACACGGGCGAGGACCTGCCCATCGCAACGACCCGCCCGGAGCTCCTCTGCGCGTGCAAGGCCGTCATCGTGCATCCGGGCGACGAGAGGTTCGCGCACATCCAGAACAAGAAGGCCATCGTCCCGATATACGGGACGGAGGTCAACATCTACCCGCATCACTACGCGAAGCCCGAGTTCGGTACCGGCGCCGCGATGATGTGCTCCTACGGTGACCAGGTCGATGTCCAGTTCTTCAGGGAGCTCGGCCTGGAGGCGGTGAAGGGGATCGACACGGAAGGGAGAATGACCGAGGCCGCCGGGAAGTACGCGGGGATGACCACCGAGGAGGCTAGGCGGGCGATCACCGACGACCTAAACGAGCAGGGGCTCGTCGTGAAAGAGGAGTCCATGATGCACGTCAGCCCGATGTGCAGCCGCTCCAGGACGGCGGTCGAGTTCATCTCCATGGAGGAGTGGTACGTCAAGCAGATCGAGTTCGTCCCCGAGCTCAAGAAGCTGGCGGAGGAGATGGAGTACCACCCGTCCGATTCCAAGCGGTACCTCGACACGTGGCTCGATGCGATAACGATAGACTGGCCCGTGAGCAGGAGGCGCTACTACCACACCGAGATCCCGCTCTGGTACTGCGACGGTTGCGGGGAGGTCATCGTACCGCCGCCAGGGGAGTACTACCAGCCGTGGAAGGACCCGCCGCCGCTCGAGTCGTGTCCCAAATGCGGGGGGAAAAACTTCACGGGCGAGGACAGGGTGTTCGACACCTGGATGGACTCGAGCAACTCGAACCTCATCGTCACGAAATACATGCAGGACGAGGGCTTCTTCAAGGACAACTTCCCCTGCTCGCTGCGACCGCAGGGGCGGGACATCGTGCGCACGTGGCTGCACTACACGCACCTGAAGAGCTTCCTCGTCACTGGGAAGAAGCCGTTCCAGCACGTCTTCATTCACGGGATGGGACTGGACGAGAACGGGCGGGCGATGCACAGGACGCTCGGCAACGTGATCGACCCCGGTCCGGTGATCGAGAAGCACGGCGCCGACGCGTTCCGCTACTGGTCCGCTGCCGGCTGCGCCATCGGGGCGGACTTCCGCATATCCGATGAGAGGATCGGCGGGGCCAAGAAGTTCCTCACGAAGATGTGGAACGTGGCGCGGTTCATATCCTCGTTCCCCGCCGGGGAGAAGGGCGATCTGAGCCCCGCGGACGAGTGGATACTGGCGGAGGCCAACGCCCTGATAGAGGCGTGCAGGGAGTCGTACGAGGACTTCGACTTCTTCGTTCCCTCCAACAGGGTGAGGGAGTTCCTGTGGAACGTCTTCGCGCCCCACTACGTCGAGATGGTCAAGGGGAGGGCCTACGAGGGCCAGACAGGTTCGCTCTACGCTCTGCACGAGGTCCTCAAGGTCCTGCTGAGGCTGATGGCACCGATAACCCCGTTCATAACCGCCAGGATCTGGGAGGAGATCTACGGCGGGGACGTCCACCGGGAGGAGATGCCCTCCGTGCGGGAGGACTGGAGCAGCCCGCTGACCGAGCTCACGCAGCAGCTGATGGACTTCAACTCCGAGGTCTGGAAGCTGAAGAAGGAGAGCGGGCTCAGCCTGCGCGAGGATATATCGGGAATCGCGGTCCCAGACGAGCTGAAGCCCTTCGAGGACGACCTGACGAGGATGCACAGGCTGGCCGGCTAGTCCACTATCAACACCGATAATCACGGCAAACAGCTTATAATCGCTTTCCAGAATCGATAGGCGATGTCGATATCAGAAGCTCAGCCCAGCCCTGAAAAGACCGAAAAGGCCTACAGCACCTACATCGAGGGCTTTGACGGCCATCTCGATGGCGGGATCCCACAGGGTCACATAGTCCTGATCTCCGGTGCGCCCGGGACGATGAAATCCACGATGGCGTTCAGCATCCTCTACAACAACGCGAGGGAGGACCTGGCAAGCGGTCTGTACGTCACCCTGGAGCAGACAAGGGAGAGCCTGATGAGGCAGATGGAGAAGCTGGGGATGTTCGTCGGCAGGGAGTTCGGCGTCGAGATCCTCGATCTCTCCGTGTTCCGGCAGGGCGAGGAGGACTGGATGGGCGACTCTGGCGAGGACGGGAGAAGGGAATCCCCCTGGTTCAAGAAGTTCAGGAACATACTGGAGACCCAGAAGAAGGTGATCGACTACGATCTCCTGGTCATAGACTCCCTGCCCCTTGTCGAGATCGTGTGCGGCATCAGGAACAGCAGGTACGGTCTCTTCAGGCTCTTCAGGTGGCTTCACGATCTGGGGACCACGACGTTCATAATATCCGAGAACCCCCCGGACGAGAGGATCGTGCGCGAGAGCGACTTCATGGCCGACGGCATCCTCCACCTGCTCATGGAGACGTCCGCGGAGCTGAACCTTTCGAGGGTCCTCAGGTGCACGAAGATGAGAGAGGTCAATCACGACCCGGGGTACTACGTTCTCGAGTACAAGGACCGCAGGTTCTGGGCCTCTCCGAAGAGGTATGACGTGGGCAGAATGGTCTCACGGCTCTAGTTGGCCACGATGAATATCTCGGTCTCTCCCGGCCCCGAATTGTAGATGAGGTTGGCCTCCGCCACCGTTCTTTCGAAGACGCTGTCCTCAATGACCACGCTCGGCATCGGGTGCTCCTGGGCGCCCTTCGTCGTCCATTTCGACTCGAGGAGGAGGTAGTCGTACGCGGCGATACTACTGCCCGTGGCCAGGCGGAACGGCAGGTAGCCGTCGCCCTCTATCTCGTCGAAGTACAATCCGGCCGTGGCATGCAGCCTCTGGTCCGAGCCGAAGTTGCTCATGTTGTGAGCATCGATGTGCTCCATCGCGCTGAACTCTGCCACATAGGTCGTGTTTTGGACATCGTAGAAGTCCTCGCTCCCGTACGCGAGCGGCGTTGTCAGGACGATGAGCCCGAGGAAGGAGGCGGCAAGCACGGTCTTCTTGGCGGGGGACTTGAACCTCTTGAGCGCCACGGCGAAGGCGATTCCCACCGAGATGGCAACTGCGATGTCCATGTAGTCGTAGGTCCTGTAGAGGACGACGAACGAGACCGGGTTCAGCCCCCAAAGGAAGGAGAACAGCATCACCGCGATCGGGGTCATGAAGGCCGCCGCGATCAGAGGTCTGAACCTTGTCTCCGTCCTCCGCATCACATTGAAGCCCACGAGCGCTACGAAGATGAGCGCGATGGAAGGTATCGCGATGATTAGGAAGTCGCCCTTCGTTCTTATCGTGCCAGTGAAGATGTTCGTGTAGTGGTTCAGGACGAGCAGGGATGCGGCACCCAGGATGAACAGCAGGGCCCCCATGAGGATCGCGGTTTCCATGAGGATGGGCTGTGCGCTTCGGCGCAGGCTCAGACTCCGGTGCACCACCACCTCGATGA
>JAJISH010000085.1 GCA_022848825.1 Thermoplasmatota archaeon | reverse complement strand
TGAGAACGGCCGAGCTGGCATCGAAGGACGGTGACAATGACTCCTGCGTGTCCAGGTGCTACTACGCGATGTTCTTCGCGACCGAGGCTCTCTTGCTCACGAAGGACCTGAGGGCTTCGAGCCACAGGGGCGTCATCATCCTGTTCGAGAGCACTTCATCAAGCAGAACGTTGTCTCGCGGGAGCTGGGAAGGACGCTGAGGAGAGCCTATGACCTTCGGCAGAAGGGTGACTATGCGACGGGCTTCGCGGTAACGATGGACGAGGCGGAGGAGATGCTGAGGGAAGCGACGGATTTCGTTGAGACGGTCCGAGAGCAGATCCAGCAGTGAGTGAGGTCTCAAGCGAGTCGGGCAGAGGCTGTTGGCGGTTATCGACGGGGAGGCGGGCTACCCGCTGCGGAGAGAGCCGCGCTCTGTGCGATGAGCCGCCCGCCTGATCGACGAGCCCGCCCGTGCGGGCCGCGCATTCCTCATCGGGGACGACATAAGCTTCGCAACACGAGAGTATGAGACCGGAGCTACTCCTCAATGTCCCTGAGGACTTTCGCCATCAGGGGCCTGATCTCCGGAATGTGGTGGGTCACAGTCTCCCACACAACTCTCAGATCAACACCAAAATACTCATGGATGACCTTGTCCCTCATTCCAGCCATGTCCTTCCAAGGGATCTCTGGGTACCTATCTCTGATCGAGTCAGGAATGCGTTTTGCGGCCTCGCCTATGATCTCGATGGCCCTGACCACTGCAAAAACACTCTTCTTGTCGCTTTCGAAGTCCTCGAAGCTCATCCCCTCTATGAACTCCTTAATGGCGCCCATCGAGTCGATGATGTCCTCGAGATAGTCTCCGTGCTCCCTCACAGGTATCTGACCTCTCTGAGGATGTGCTTGCCTATCCTCGGTTTCAGGGCACTCCTCATGACCAAGTCGACCTTCCTTCCCAGGATCTCGCTCAGATGCCTCTCCAGCGCCACGAAGTCGATGAGGCTTACCGGCTTCCTGAAATCCACGAGGATGTCAATGTCGCTTGTCGCTTCCTGCTCACCTCTCGCGAAGGAGCCGAAGATCCCGATCTTCCTGACTTTGAACCTGTCTCTCAGAACGGTCCCGTTCTCCTTCAACTTCCTCTCTACACCGTCAGTGCCCTCTTCCAGGCAATCACCTTGTTTCGAGAGGACACAATGAGTGTCAGCGTAAAAGAAGTTTTCCTCGCCTCGCGGGCGGTGTGCGGAGGAGATAGCGACGGACAACGGGGACCCTCAGACCCTCGATAGGCAGGTTCAAGGAGGAGCTTCCCGCCCATCCCGTGCGCATGAACGTGCTCGACGCCGCGAGGCGGGCGGGGCGGGAGCTGGTCGAGGGAGACATGTCCGCGGAGACGCTCGCGGCCGTGAGCAGGGACCTCATCACCCTCGAGGAGTGCGTGCGGATGATGAACGAGTGAACGCCCCGAGGTGACGGGCCTTGTTCAGATGAGACAGTGGCATGTGTCACTTCGGAAACCCTTATCTCGCTGGAGCGCCTTGACAAGGTCGGAGATCATGCAGAGCACGACCGAGTGGATCGTCGACCAGGCGAGAGAGTTCATCGAGAAGAAGGGAGGCTACAGTTTCGTCCAGCTCGAGAAGGTGAAGGAGGACGAGAAGAAGGGCGTCTGGAAGGTCACCTTCGACGTCGGCGTGCTCAAGGAGGATATCAGG
>JAJISH010000084.1 GCA_022848825.1 Thermoplasmatota archaeon | reverse complement strand
CAATCGCTCTCTCGACGAGACGCACGATCCTGTCATCTTCAACAGCATCTAGCGGTAGGCAGAAGTCCTTGGAGCCGAATGTCTCCATGACAGATGCGACCTTGCTGGCATAGGACAAAGCGATGCTCGGCACGCCCATCGACAGCGAGAATATCTGCGAGTGGAGCCTCATCCCGATCATCAGGTCCATCTGCCCCAGTAAGGCCTTCACCTCGGCGGGCGTGTAGCTGCCCCTGATGAAGTGGATGTCGTCCTCGCATGCGGACCCCGCCGCAATCTCTTCCATCAGGCCGACGTCGCCGAGTGCTGGCGGGAGTTGGAAAGGGACCATCACGAACGAAACGTCCGACTTCGCCGCCGTCTTCTCCAGGGCATTTCTGATGCTAGATGCAAAGCGCTTCTGTTGTGATTCGTCAAAGGCCTGCCAGAACCTCAAAGAAACGCCTATCTTCAGCCCGCCATCTTCGGGAACACCTTCCTCACGCAGGATTTCCTTCGCCCTGGACTCAGCAGCGGGCTCCAAGAGCAGAGCCGGATCAGGCAGGATAGACACTTCCCGCTTAACGCCGCATTTCCTGAGCAGTTCCGCTGAGTATTCGTCTCGGACGGATATCGCATCCGCGTATCTGAGCCCGAGCCTGAGGTACCGGCGGCTCCTGCGTTTCTCGATCGGCCCGACTCCCACGGAATAGAGAACTGACGGAGTCCCGACACTGCGCCCCGCCACTATCCGCCCGAGCCAGAAGGGCAGGACCTGGAAGGGAGTGTCGAAGAACAGTCCCCCGCCGCCGACGAGTATCATATCGGATTTGGAGGCGACCGCCACAAAGGAGCGCATCTGATCGAGCGGGAACGTCTCGACATCGTGCATCCGACGCACGTAGGCCTCGTCCCTCGCAGAGACCTTGATCGAAGCATCGGGAAAGGCTGGGCGGAGCTTCTGGAGCATCCCCGCCAAGATCGCTTCATCGCCGATGTTGGGAACGCCGTAGTACCCGAGAATCGTGACTTTCATGAGAGCTCCTCGACATATCGTCAGGCGGTCATAGCGACGGGGCGACTGAACATCGGTCACGGCGATATAAATCCATGCTCGCGGCGACGCCACCGAAAAGCCTCGCTGGAACGAGCAAGACGAGCGGTTTGTTCGACATGTCGACTATCACAATATTTATATATCCATAGCCTATACAGTGCTTGTCCGACAATTTGTCGGACTAATAGAAGGGAAAGATGGGGTGCAGCATCGACATCAGCGAGCCATATCATTTTCCCCAACAGGTGATACGCTTGTATCTCAAGGAAATACAACTGGAGAACTTCAAGTCCTTCAAGCGGATGAGGATTCCACTTCTGAAGGGCTATTCAACGGTGACAGGTCCCACCGGTAGCGGGAAATCGAACATCGCGGATGCGATCCTCTTTGTGCTCGGTCCGAGAAGCTCAAGGGTGATCCGAGCGGGAAAGCTGACCGACCTCATCTTCAACGGAGGGAGGTCCAAGCGGCCCGCTAAGTACACGAGGGTGTCCCTGATATTCGACAACAAGGACAGGTTATTCCCCGTCGACGCGGACGAGGTGAAGCTCACGAGATACGTGAACCGCTCCCCTTCCGTGGAGGGAGGCTATAATTCATATTTCTACATCAACGACAAGCGGTCCAAGCTATCCGAGTTCGATTCCCTGCTCGCACACGCCAGGATAAGCGCGGACGGCTACAACATCGTCCAGCAGGGGGATATCGCCAACATCGTTCAGATGGGCAACGTGGACAGAAGGAAGGTCCTGGACTCCATGGCTGGCATCTCGAAGTACGACGAGGACATCGAGAAGGCCTACAAGAAGAGAGCGGACGTGGAGGAGAACGTGTCGAGGATCGAGATAATACTGGGCGAGATCAAGAAACAGATCCGCCAGCTCGGAAGTGACAGGTCAGGCGCCCTCAAGTACAAGGAGATCAAGGACACGATGGACCTCGCCAACAAGCAGGTTGTCTTCAAGAACAAGGAGATGCTCGAGCATCAGGTCGTCGGCACGCTGAAGCAGATCGAGAAGTTCGAGTCCGAGAAGGAGAACCTGCTCAAAAGGAAGCAGGAGCTCTCCCAGCGGCTGGAGGAGTCCAGGCTGGAGCTGGAGGACCACGAGAACAAGATGGTCGAGAAGGGCGGGGACGAAGTAAGAAAGCTCAAGCAGAGCATCGACGAACTCAGGATAGAAAGAGCCCGAGCGGAGGATGGCGCCGAGAACGCGGAGGAAGCCATCACAAAGACCACGGCTGAAATCCGGAACCTCAAGGAAGAGATGAAGAAGGTCGAGGGAGAGCTGGAGAAGCTCTCGGAGGCGCTCCAGGAGACCGGGAAGCGTCTGCGCTCGAAGGAGAAGGAACTAAAGAAGAAGAGCGAGCGGATAGAGGAGTCCGAGCAGGCCGTGACGAAGTCCGATGCGAGCGCGCTGAAGCTGCAGAAGAACATCATCTCGATGAACAAGCATGTGCACGACTCGGAGGAAGAGCTCCACAAGGTCCAGCTCCAGGATGACAGGCTCGAAGCGATGACAGAGAGGAAGAACGAGGAGGTCGCCCAGCTGGAGGAGTCCAAAAAGACAGCGGATTTCGAGCTGAAGGACTCCACCTGGCAGCTCAAGGAGGCGAACAAGGGCGAGAGGGCGAAGACAAAGAACCTCGACAAGCTGCACAGCGAGCTGGACAGGCTCAGAAAGGATGAGCGGGAACTCGTCCGGAAGGAAACGGAGCTGGAGGACGCTGTCAAGAGGCTCACCAGGGACTACAACCAGCTCAAGGCGGAGGCCCAGGCCGCGGAGGACGTACAG
>JAJISH010000083.1 GCA_022848825.1 Thermoplasmatota archaeon | reverse complement strand
CCTCGGGGGCTCGTAGATCTTCTGGTACCTGCCCAGCCTGCAGGAGTCCTGGAACGCTACCTTCCTGGGCGTCTCCTTGAACTTCAGCTTCTCTGCGTTCTCCTCAAGGAACACGGACAGATGCTGCAGCTCCACGTCCGCGAGGTCGTAGTCCTCCTTCAGCGTGTGGTAGCACTCCGGGCAGGTGAAGATTATCCGCTTGACCTTCGACTTCTCTATCGTCTCCGTGTTCAGCTCCCGCAGCCTCTCGAAGGCCTCCTTCTCCCCCGTCCAGAGGAGGTCGTGCCCGCAGCAGACCTCGTCCTCCAGCACGCGGGGCTTAACGCCCACGCGGTTCAGCAGCCTGATCGCGCTCTTCGCGGACTCGATGTGACTGCCCAGGTCCTTGAAGTAGAGATCGTAATAGGGCGCGCAGCCCACGAACAGAAGGGTGTCGCTCTTGTCGTCCGTCTGCACGGTGTCGTCGAGCCACTCCAGCCTCTTCTGCTTCATCTTCCCGCCCGACATGAGCCGCATGATCGACTTGAGCACGTCCGAGTGCGTGCACTCGCCATCGCAGCCCTCGTCCACGAGCTTTTCCCTGATCTCCCGCACGAAGACGGGATAGTGGACGTCGGAGGGGCAGTAGCCGGTGCACAGGTTGCACGTCAGGCACTCCCACATGTCGTCGGCGTCGATTGCCTCCTCGCCGTGCGCGAGTATCCGCTCGACTATCCTTCGCGGGGAGTAGACCTTCTCGCCGCGGGTGAGCGGGCAGGCAAGCGTGCACTTCCCGCAGGAATAGCACAGCTGGACGTTCGTGCTCTTTATCGACTCTTCCAGCGTCATCTCACCGCCCCCGCCGCGTTCGGCCCCATCTTCTTGAGCTCCTTCGCGAAGTCCTTGATCGTCTCCGTGAACTTCCTGCCCTCGGATGCTGAGAACCACTCCAGGCGGATGCGGTCCTCTCCCAGTCCGAGCGCCTCCGCGAGTTCTTTTGCGGCGCCTATCTTCTCCTCGGCCTTCTCGCTCCCGTAGAGGTAGTTGCAGTCTCCCTTGTGGCAGCCCGCTACCAGCACACCATCAACACCGTGCTCGAAGGCGCGGAATATCATGCCCGGGTCGACACGCCCGGAGCACATGACGCGTACGATTCGCACGTCGAAGGGGTACTTCGCTCTCGTGATCCCCGCCATGTCCGTGCCCGAGTAGGCGCAGTAGTCGCACGTGAACGCCAGAATCTTCGGCTCGAACGCCATCAGGACCACCTCGCTACTGCCTCGAGCATCGCGTCCACCTGGTCGTTCGAGTACTCGCGGATGTCCATCGCGTTCGTCGGGCAGACCACCACGCACGCACCGCAGCCCCGGCACAGAACGTCGTTCACCTTCGCGGCCCGCACGCCGTTCATCTGCACTATCTCGATGGCACCGAACTCGCAGGCCTCGGCGCATTTGCCGCACCATCGGCAGCGGTCCGTGTCCACGTACGCGATCGTGGGGTCGATCCAGACCTCTTTCGCACCCAGGATGCGATTCGCCCTGGCGGCCGCCCCGCTCGCCTGCGCGACGGAGTCCGGGATGTCCTTGGGTCCCTGAACGCAGCCCGCCAGGAAGATGCCCGGCTCGTTCGTGTCCACCGGGTGCAGGGCGGGGTGCTGCTCCTGGAAGAACCCGTCCTCGCTCCGCTTGACATTGAGTATGTTGGATAGGAATTCTGAGTCGGCGGTCGGCACCGCGCCGTTGCACAGCACGACCAGGTCGCACTCGTACTTGGGATGCCCCTTCGCCTTCACCACGAGCCCGCCTTTCTTCTCCGCCACGAGAATGTCCTCGTCCAGCTCCCGCCGGCGGTACTCCACGCCCTCCGCCCGCACGCGGTTGAAGAACTCCTCGAAGCCCTTGCCGTACGCGCGCATGTCGGCGTAGTAGACGACGACCTCGCCTCCGTGCATCTTCTCGTGGATCATGTGCGCCTGCTTCGCCGTGTACATGCAGCAGTAGCGGGAGCAGTACTGGTTGCCGTCCCTCTCGCGGGAGCCGACGCACTGGATGAAGGCAGCCTTCTTCGGTTTCTTGTCGTTGATGAGGAACTCCCCGCCCGTCGGCCCGCTGGCGTTGACGAGGCGCTCGAAGTCCATTCCCGTGATCACGCCCTCGTGCTCCAGCCCCAGGTTGGGTTTCTGCGAGGCGTCGTAGAAGTCGTAGCCCGTCGCGAGGATTATCGTGCCCACGTGGAGGTCGATCTCCTTCGCTTCATCCTCGAAGTTGATTGCCTCGCGGGCGCAGGCGTCGACGCACTTCGGCGACTTCCCGCACTTGCCCTTCGTGAGCATGAGGCACGTTTCAGGATCGATGAGGAACTTGAGCGGGACCGCCTGGGGGAAGGGTATGTACGCCGCCCCCCGCTTGCCGAGGTTCATGTCGAACTCGCTGTCAATGCGGCCCGCCATCCTGCACTCCTCGGCGCAGACGCCGCAGCCGACGCACTTGTCCATGTCTATGTATCTCGGCTTCAGCAGCACGCGCACGGTGAAGTCGCCCACGTGGCCCTGCACGTCCTTGACGTCCGCGTACGTCACGAGCTCGATGTTCTCGTGCCTGGCGGCGTCCACCATCTTGGGCGTGAGTATACAGGCCGAGCAGTCCAGCGTCGGGAAGGTCTTGTCGAGCTGCGCCATCTTGCCGCCGATGGAGGGCTCCTTCTCGAGGAGGTAGACCTTGAAGCCGTTGTCCGCGACGTCGAGCGCCGCCTGAATTCCCGCCACGCCGCCACCTATCACGAGGCAGGACTGTTCCACGGGCACCCTCTTCGGCTTGAGCGGCTCGGTGAGGGGGGCCTTCGCCACAGTCCCGCGCATGACCGCGATGGCCGCCTCGGTCGCCTTCTTCTTGTCGTCGTGAACCCAGGCGATGTGCTCGCGGGCGTTGACCATCTCCACGCAGTAGGGGTTTATTCCCGCCTCGGACGCCCACCCGCGGAAGGTCCCCTCGTGCAGCTTGGGCGAGCAGGCGACTATGACGAGCCGGTCGAGCTCGTGCTCCCTGATCGCCTTCTGGAGGTACTCCCTCCCCGCCGGAGCGCAGAGG
>JAJISH010000082.1 GCA_022848825.1 Thermoplasmatota archaeon | reverse complement strand
CGTTCCGTTTCCGTTCAGATCCCAGCAGGCGATCCCATTCGCGCCGGTGGGTCCTTGCGCCCCGTCGCTTCCATCGTCTCCGTCATCTCCAGTCGGCCCCTCTGGCCCCTCAGGTCCCAGTGCACCCTCTGCACCCTCGGGTCCCGGGAAGGCCACCATCCCTACCAAGGCCAATGCCAAGGCGATCACCGCTACAACGAGTGCAGGCTTCGCTACATCGGTCTTTCGGGGCGGAGGAGCAGCCGCCATAGGCTGCGGTGCAGGCTGAACATACGGCTCACTACTGACAATCTCTGGTTCACTCATGCAAAAACACCTCCGCCACCGGCATGGCTTTGCTCCATAAAAGGATTGCCGTGGCCTCCTCGGGTGCGACGCTTATTGCGGTCTTCGCCGCCATGGAGCGCGCCGCATCGCTAGGCCAGCCAAGAGGATCCTCAAAGCAGCGGGAAGCTTCTCCTCCTGAGAGTCAGCCTGAAGCGTCCCTCCGAAAACCTTTTCATGTCCCATCATTATGCGATTCATGAGGGATGTCATGTCAAGTGGAGGTTCAATACGTGAGCCCGGAGGAGACCAACCACAGGTCGTTCCCCAAGAATATCCCCCCACAAAGGGGGGAAATATACTCACAATCACGGCCATCATCACCGTGGTCGTTGTCGTGATAGTGGTTCTTGCCTTTACGATTGGATCCTTCGGACCCCTTGAGGACACGGGGGAGGACATCGGCGAGGTCGACTTGTATTGGTGGGTGGACACGTCTTCTGTGTTGTTCAATGCGGGAGATCCCATCAACCAGTCAGTTGCGTTCAGACTGGAACCAGCGGTTCTTGGTCCGACTGCCCACAGGATATACTTCGCCTCAGGCGAGAAGGTCATAGCCCTGCGTCCTTCCACTGGTCTGATGGTGTGGTTCGAGGGTAACAGCAACAACAAGGTGTGCTGTTTCGAGGCGGACTCCGTGGTGACCGCGGGACCGGTAATCAGCAATTACGGCGACGTCAGCGATCGGAATGCCGTTCACTGGGTCCTCTACTTGGGAACCGAAAGCGGGGAGTTCTACCAGTTGAGGGAACCGGGATGGGCGGAAATGAGTTTCATTGACAAGTCCTCCGAAATCCCCAGTGGAAAGAACGTCTCGCGGACAACTCTCGACAGCAAGATTACGTCGATAGCTGTCTATGCCGATGACAGCGAGACCGTGAGCGCCCGCGAAAGGGTCTTCGTGGGAACCGAGGAAGGCAACGTGTATGCATTCTCAGCCGTATGGAAGGACGATGGGAGCTGGTTCTTCGATGCAACCTTCGAGGAGTGGCAGAGGATATATCCAGAGAAAAGGCCTCTTCCCCAGGACGAACATGTCATGGCCTACAGTCCCGCATCGAATGAGATCCTATTCGTCGGCGGAGAGAACGGATTGCCGACCGACGCGACGGACCTGGTCGAAACATGGATTCTCGATTCTACAGGAATGAGCTGGAGAGAGCTGGATAACATGTCCGTTGCACCCTTCCCACGAAGGGAGAGCGCTATGGTCCACATCCCGAGCGATGATTCCGCACTCCTATATGGCGGAAGGCTCGGGAGAAACATTCTGGACGATATGTGGGCCTTCGACTTCTCCACTGAGACGTGGGTCGAAATCGATCAGAGGTTTGGTTCCCCTGGCGATAGAAGCGGTCACTCAATGGCCTACGTCAACAGCGAGGATGCAGTCTACTTCCATGGCGGGCAACACTCAGACCTCAACAAGACAATGAAGCTGGACCTGAGCAGTTGGACCTGGTCAAGCATCGATACGTCCGAGGACGCCATTGCCAGGATGGGCACGTCCATGGTGCATGACCCCGTCAAGGACAGACTCATCATCTTTGGCGGAGACAGCTATGTCGAAACAAGCAGCAGCAATCAGACAAAGGTCTATGACATATCATCAGGCAGTTGGAGCTGGATAGATACACCAACGAATCTCACACCGAGAGCATGGACGTCCATGGCATATGACGACGTGACAAACACCGCGATCCTATTCGGCGGTGAGGACGAAGTCGGAGAACGCATCAACGAAACGTGGAGGCTGAACCTCACCGATGATACGTGGGAACGATTGGTTCCCACTTCTTCGCCATCAGCCAGATTCAGCTCGTCCATGGTCTTCACTGGCGATTCCCAAGCTTTCCTGTTCGGAGGGGATGATCACGAACCAAGCGAGCTCTGGAACATCACCGCCACTGAAGGCCCGATAATCATGGCGGATCTTCCGTTGATGTCAAAGGGCTCCCCACAGTCCTCACCCTCTGTCTATTGTCCGTTTGGCAGTGAGGATGGGGACTTCATCGTCTTCAATGGTGGAGGATATCTCAACCACGTCTATACAGAGGACGGCACGCCAGTGTGGAGCGGGGATGAGCAGGACTACATCCTCCCGGACGGAACGATATTGGTGGGGCAGAACTGGTCAACGGCTCCGATATTCTCGCAACTGTACGGAGATGCCGCTTCTCTGATCTATCTCGGAACGGGCAACGGATTCCTGCACGCGCTGTATCCCGAGAATGGAGGTGCGTACGAGGACTGGACGGAAGAGGGAGATGGCAGGCTCAATGAGGAGAACGGCCTGCACGGCATTCAGCTCACGAAGCCAGGCGGGAAGCGCGACACGGGCGCCTTGACAGTGCCCGAACCGGTTGGAGGGTACATCTACGTGGCCTCCGACTCGCGCGTTGCCTACAAGGTTCAGAGGGACCGGATAGGGGATTCGCGAGCGGGCACGATCAAGGGCAGGCTTGTCACATACGGACCGGTCGTGACCCGGCTCCAGTTTCTGCTTGGATCGCATACGGTCCACTTCGTGGACACGACTGGCAGGCTCTACTGCGTCAACCAAGACATGAA
>JAJISH010000081.1 GCA_022848825.1 Thermoplasmatota archaeon | reverse complement strand
TGCTTCCTGATCACGCAGGCCTGTCACGAGAAGTACCGCTTCGACGAGAATTTCGTCCCGGCGTATCACGAGGACAACGACTACCACCGCCGCATGATCTTGCGTGGCGACGGTCAGCAGATCTTCTCCGTCGACGTCCCGTTCCTGCACCACGGGAGTGTCACGATCAACCGTACGAAGAAGACGGCCGAGGAGTGGGGGCCGAAGTTCGAGAAGTGCCGTGCGTACTACGTGAAGAAGTGGGGCGGGCTGTCCGGCGAGGAGACGTTCGACAAGCCGTTCGGGCCGGACGGGGATGAAGACGCTGAGGATGGCGACGACTACGACGGGCATTAAGGCATGAAGCTCGACGAGCTCGACGACAACGCCGGCGGTCCTAGCGGCGGTCCCGACATCGTCACCGAGGACCCGCGGGCCGTCATGGAATATCTAGAGGACCTCGAGACGTTGATCGAGGAGGACCACGTCCAGTACGCACGCGAGACGCTAGAAGGGATTTACGAATCGATCAGGATGAAGATGTATGTGACCAGAGGACAGATGAGAGCGGTTGGAAATATTGACGATGGCGGACAGAAGAGGAAGAGCTGGTAAGCGTTGCTCCCAAAACCCCCTGACTGTGCAACCTGTCCTCTCGAGCGTAAGGGCTTCGGCTACGCAAAAGCCGCCGGCCCTCTCACCTCTCCCGTCCTGATCCTGGGCGAGTCCGCCGGCAAGACCGAGGCCGTCCAGGGCACTCCCTTTGTGGGCCCGTCCGGCGCGATGCTCAAGCGTGCGATGCGCATCGGTGGCCTGGATCAAGACTGGTTCCGCATCGACAACCTCGTGCGTTGCCAGCCGCCAGGGGACTGGCTCTCCGGAGCTCCCTGGGAGCACGACGCTATCGCGCACTGCACGAGCAACTACCTCAAGGACACGTTCGCCGAGAAGCACCCGGTCGTCGTGACCACTGGCTCCATAGCGACCAGGCACGTCCTCGAGCTCGCGAAGACCCGGTACTTCAAGATCGGAAACTTCCACGGGACCGTGCAGCGGGATCCGCTCGACCGCTTCTGGGTCGTACCGACATTCCACCCGAGCTTCTTGCAGCGCGGCGCCACGAACCTCATGGACGTGCTCCGCTTCGATCTCACCCGCGCCGTCGAGATCGCACGCATCGTCGCCCGCGGAGAGACCTACAAGCGCCGGCCCTACGTCACCACGTGCGATCCTGGCGTGCTCTACTTTGCCGCCTGGGCCGAGCTCTACCTGAAAGCCGTCGCGAATCCCTCGATCCAAGTGGACCTCGTCGTCGACATCGAGACGCCGGACTCCGCGACCGTTGTTGAGGACTCGCGCCAGGACATCTCGTGGAAGATCATCCGGATCAACTTCGCGATGAATGGCGAGGAAGGCGTAACCGTTCCGTTCACGGAGCCTTACCTCACGATAATCCGTAAAATCCTCGCGGCGAACGGCGCGAAGCTCTTCTGGAACACGAAGTTCGACGCGCCTCGCCTCCTCAAGGCCGGGTTCCCTGTCGGTGGCGAGTGGTACGACATCATGTGGGCGTGGCACGTGCTGCAGTCAGCGCTTCCCCGCGGGCTCGGCTTCGTCGCGCCGTTCTACACGGACTCTCCGCCGTGGAAGCACCTTTCCGACACGGAGCCCGAGAAGTACGCGGC
>JAJISH010000080.1 GCA_022848825.1 Thermoplasmatota archaeon | reverse complement strand
GGCAGCTCCTCAACTGCCGTTATCTTGATGTTCCTCCGCTTCACTGCGTGCTTGCTTCCCAGGTCCGAATACAGGCGTTTCACGGCATCAACCTGGTCCTTTGCTGCGACCTCCTTCTTGAAGGGCGACCAGGAGTCCCCCATGAGGAAGGTCCCCGATATCCTGTAGGGTTTCATGGCGAATCCCTTTCCCTTATTCCCTCCGATGTTAAATGCCTTCCGCCAAAAAAACCTTGTCCTACGTTGCATAAACGACCGGCGTGGCTCACTGCTTCCTTCCCGGGAAGGACTACCCCTCCAAATCCTTGACGGGCGGGAGATGCTCATTGGGTTGCATGCACTGCCGGGGACACTTCCTCAAGGGAATGATCCCCGCGGAGAAGCCCAGTCGTCTCTGGCAAGTCGCGTGCGAGCTGCAGGAGAACGGCGCAACCGGTTTCCTCCTCAGCGGGGGATGCGATGAGAAGGGGAGGGTTCCGATAGCGGATTTCGCGGGAACACTGAAGCGGATCAAGCGCGAGACCGACCTCCTGGTCAACGTCCACCCGGGTCTCGTGAACAGCAGGGAGGCGGACATCCTCTCCTCCTCGGAGGTGGACTCGGTCTCGGTGGATGTGATAGGCTCGGAAGAGACGCTCAGGGAGGTGTACAACCTGGATTGCGGGATAGGCGACGTCGAGCGCTCCCTCCGTCTCCTGCGGGAAGCCTCCGTTCCGTTGACACCCCACATATGCGTCGGGATACACGGCGGACGCCTGGTGGGCGAGTCAAGAGCACTGGAGATGGTCTCCGAGAGCGACCCAAAGGCCCTCGTCATCACCTCCCTGCTTCCCGTCCCCGGAACGCCATTCGAGGGGGTCATGGCGGAGGACATCGACATAGTCGATTTCTACCGCCGGTCAAGGAAAGCGCTTCCAAGGACTCCCATAGTCCTCGGTTGCATGAGGCCTAGGAACAGCGCCTGGCTGGACGATGCACTGCTGAACGAGGGAATCGACGGCATAGCGGTCCCCCTTCCAGCAACGCTGAGGAGAAACCGCGAGAACGCCGTCAAGAGGGCCTGCTGTTCTCTTATTGGCTCAGGAAGTCTATGATGCTCTCCGCCTTCTTCTTGCTTATGCCCTTGATCTCGCTGAGCTCCTTGGGCGACGCGGACGTGATCTGATCGACCGAGGCGTATCCTGCATCCAAGATCGCCTTTGCCAGTGACGGACCAACGCCCGGTATCTCGTTGAGCCTCTTGTCGAACTCCTCCGCCTCCGCCCTCACTGACTCCAAGATCATCCTGGCGGTCTTCCTGCTTATCCCGTGGATCGCCTTCAACTTGTTCGTGCTCGCCTCGCTCAGGTCCTCCACGGTCCTGAAGCCAGCCTCGTACAGCAGGGTCGCCCTCCTCTTCGTCACTCCCTTGAGCTCGGAGAGCCTCTCGACCGCATCCTTCTCCTCAGTCGCCTCCGCGAGCTCGCCCTCGAGGGCCATCCGTCGCTGCAAGACATCCTCGTTCTCCGGGTCGAGGGCGATTGCCTCACCGTAGCTCTCAAAGGCCTCGTCCCTCATCCCGAGGTTCAGGTGGACGTCCCCTTTCTTCACCCACGCCTCATCATCCTTCGGGTTCATCTTCACGAGCAAGTTGTAGCAGTAGAGCGCCTCTTGCCACCTCTCCTGCCCTTCGAGCAGACCGCCCTTGTTCAGAAGGGCTGCCTGGTTCTCCGGATCCATCTCAAGGACGGCATTCAGACACTCCACGGCGCTGTTGATCTTGTTGAGCCGCCTGTAAGCCACACCCTTTCCGAGAAGCGCCTTAGTGTTACCCGGCTCGATTCTCAGGACCCGGTCGAAAACCTCCAGTGCACCCAGATAATTCCCTAGGGCCGACCTGCTCAGAGCCCGCGTCATGAGGTCCTTGACGGAGATCTTCAGCTTCTCCAGCTTCTGGGCGGCATCTCTGTTGTGCGGGTTGATCTTCAACGCATTCCTGTAGCTCTCCATGGCGATGTCCCCCCTTCCGAGGCTCACAAGCACGTCGCCGTGCTTTATCCAATGCTTCTCGTCTCCATGGTAGATTCCCAAGTACCGGTCATACCATTTGAGGGCCTCGTCCCAGTTCTCCCTCGAGTCGAAGATCTTTGCCATCCACAGAAGGGCAGCTTTGCTCTTGGGGTCCGCTTCGAGAACTCTCTGCATGCATTCTATCGTTTCATCTTCCCTATCCAGCGGCGTGAGAGCCGTTCCCTTGCCGATGAGGGCGGCAACATTGTCCGGTTCCCGTTCCAGTATGTCATCGTAGAACCCGACCGCCTGCTCGAACTCACGCGTGGACACGCGGTCCTTCGCCATATCAAAGAGGTACGGAACGGTCACGAGCTCTGGCGGGGGCGGGATCTCTTCCACGGGCGGTGGTGGCGGAGGTCTCTCGACCTCTTTCACGGGCGGGATCTCTGCCTCGATCTCCGCCTTGACTGACGGAACCGTCTTTGGAACGGTCACTGGCTCAGGAGCAGTCTTGGCGGGCTTTGCGCCGTAGAACCGCTCATCCTTCTTCACCTTCTCTACATACTCATGGCTGTAGATCGATACTGCCGCGAACTTCTTCTTCACGGGATTCAGGATGGCGATCCAGACGACGTTCAATACGGCTATGATCAGCATGGTCAACGGCACGACCCCGAGTATGGTCTCGGAAATCGCGCTCTCCGATAGAATCCGAACGTCCGAGGACCCGATCGTCCCGTTGAGCACCAACGAGTAAATGCGGAGCCCGTCCCCTCTCAGCACGTACGACTTGGGCTGTACATTATCGACGAGCTGCCACTCTGACGGAGGGCATGGAGAACCACTGTCATAGTCCCCTTCCATGAAGCACACATTCACGTCACTGCCCAAGACATAAATCGTGACCTGCCTCGTCTCGGTCAATCCCAGACCGTCAGTGTTCCAGAGGTTGACACCCCTTTCGGTCCCCGCAAACACCGTCACTGTCATCTCGCTCGAGAGGTGGTCCTCCGTAGCGGAGTGGAAGAAGGGCAGGACGAACAGCACTCCCACGATGATGGCAACGACCGTGAGGATGAGCGCTCTTCTGATCGAATTGCCGGCCATGAGGAACTTCTGGCTGCTCCTGGCCGCATACCTTATCCTCAGATTCCGGAAAACGAAGGACAGAAAGAGCCAGACGAGACCCATCACAAGAGCAACGCCAAGGACGATGTCCAAGGGCAAATAGAACGGCCTCAGGCTCGCCCCGTTCGCAGCCGCCACCGCAGCAAGGAAGAATATCGTGATCAGCGCTAGTATGGCATAGACGATTCTCCTCATCCTTCGTATCCTGACGACCCTATAGCCGCCTTCCAGCCTATCCACGAATCTCTTCATTTGCGCTCCTCGTTCTCGGACAGCTTTGCAAGACCACGACACATCAAGAACACGGCTGCAAACTCTGGAACATCAGTTATGCCTTCGTGTAAATTAATCTTTTCGTCCTTCAGGTCGAGTGAGACGTCCTGTTCGAGCACCACTTTCACTGGGTCGCTCCCGAACGCCTCGGGGAAGGCGTCCCTGAGGGGAACGAAGTCGTCAACCTCGCCCCGCTGAAGGATTATGACCCTCATCCCGCTCTTCCCGTGAAGGCTCGTGGGGAGTCTGATCAAACGCTTTATGTCCGCCGTGACAGGCTCGTCTATCTCCCTTCGATATGTCCCCAGCGTGTGCCTGATCGCGACCTTGACGAGATGGTTCCTGTAGGAATCCTTCGGGAAGAAGTCGAACCTCCCCTCACGGAGCCGGTCAACGCCCCTCACACCAGCCTCTCCTTCGAAGAGGGACGAGTAGATCTCGCTCGCCGTCTTGTCACCTATCCCCTCGAACTCCCCGAGCTTCTCCAGCGCCTCGTCCTTGGGCATCTTCTCCAGTAGCCCGACGAAGTCCATTAGCCCCTTGTGCACTCTCGTGGACCATCCACCGTCATCGGGCTGTGGCATCTCAAGCGTGAACACCGACCCGTAATGGGTCTTGTCAATTGCTCTCTTGCGAAATGCGGATTCCGCCTCCAATCCCGTCCCTTGTATGAAATCCACGATCTCCCTCCTCTCCGGCCCGGTCAGCGATCTCACCCTTGGCGATCTGACGTGGACATGATACCCCCTCCCGCCTGAGAACGTGATCAGGAGATCATCCTCCGCAAAGCCGAAGTCGTCGAGGAGGAAATCATCGACCAAGGACATCAGCTCCAATTTGATCTCATGAAGCTGTCTCTCAAAGGGCAACCCCTTCACCCGCGGTATGTGGTCCGCGTCCAGGT
>JAJISH010000008.1 GCA_022848825.1 Thermoplasmatota archaeon | reverse complement strand
TCGTCGCGGGGCCCTTGTCCAACACGGCAAGGACCTTCCCCTCGGCACCGTCGATCCGGATCTTCTTCGCAAAGATGGCAGCATAGGCGGGCACGTCCTTCTTGAGGGAATGCAGGGAACCCCTGGCTGTCCAGACAGACTCCACTTCCCCCGCCTCGATGAGCTCCTCGGACCACGCGCGCAACGTCGTGTGGTCAACATCGGCATGGTCGAAGATGTTCCTGCCCTTCTGCTTGAGCGCGTTCATCGCTCCCGCTTCTCCCAGGAGCCCCAGTATGTCGTCCTTCCCGCTGATCCTGGGCAGCTTCTTCTCGAAGTGGCTTGAGATCCTCTCCTCGCTGAACTGCATCTTCTGGATCTCGGACTGCGGAAAGACCCTTCTCAGGACCTGGCGGTGGAGGTCCCGAAGCATGAAGCTCCTGTCCTCCATGAGGACTACGTCCGATATCCCCGCGAGGACGACGTTGTGTGCGAAGGGCGAGGGCGTCGAGGAGTACCGCGTGCTCTTAATCTTCATCTCGCCGCTCTCGATCTTCTCGAGCACCTCCGTCGCATGAGGAAGGTCCATGTGATCGTTCAGTATCTCCCTGTAGGTCTCCTGGATCACCGGGAAGTCCTTTATGTCGTGGAAGGCGTCCATGACCCTCGTGGACCTGAGCTGCTGGCGGCCTATCGACACCTCCTTGCCCTTGTATCTCCTCAGCACGAGGAGGCTCCGCGTAGCGCAGTGCCTGAACCTGTGCTTGAACAGCTCCGTGTTCCTGAGGGCCCGCCTGAGGATGTCCTCCACGCTGCTGCTCGTGACGAGCTTCTCGATCCCCTTCAGGGGCGCCCTCTTCGGGACAGTCAGCATGAAGTTGTCGTCCGTCACGGCCACGCGGATGTTGCACTTCAGCTTGTTCGACAGCGCGAACGCGTATGCGCGGGAGAGCGCGTCATTCACTCGCCTTCCGAAGCAGAAGTGGAAGATGATGTTCCTGTTTCCCTTGGGGTCGACGTAGCCCTCGATGAGCAGTTCCTCATCGGTGGGAACGTGAGGTGTCAGTGCACTCTGCTCTTGGAGGTAGCTTATTATGCTCCGAGCTCCTCCGTCGTCGACCCTGTAGTTCTCGATCAGCCACTCCTTCGTCTCCTCTTCCCCATCCTCCAGCTTCTCGAGCACGTCGTGCCTGAACTTCCCCACGTGCATCGAAAGGTCGAAGCTTCTGGGGAGCATCTCACCCGCCCAGGAGGGGACGGTGGGCCGCCTTCCCGAGGCGTCCTCGACGTAGATTCGCATCCCCCTGCTCCTCCTGAACTTGTACGTGCGCCCGCCCAGGACGAAGACGTCCCCTTCCTTCAGGTACTCCACGAACTTCTCGGACAGGTCCCCCAGAGGCGATCCATGGATGTTAAAGACCTTGTAGTTCCCCTCCTCTGGAATCGTCCCGACGTTCGTGAAGTAGATCAGCCTGGACTTCCTCTTCCGTCCGAACGTTCCGTCGTCGAACCATATCTTCCCGTAGACCCTGGCGGTGGTGTCCTTCTCTGCCAGGTACTTGAGCGTGTTGAGGAAGTCCCTCTTCTTCAGCTTGTGATAGGAGTAGGACCGTCGCACGAGCTCGAAGGCCTCGTTCACGTCCCACCGCTTCTCCAGGCTCATTCCCACGAGGCTCTGAGCGAGAACGTCCAGGGAGTTCGTGGGCATGTGGACCCTGTCTATCTTGTTGTCGTAGGCGCTCTTCGCGATCGTTGCGCACTCGACGAGGTCGTCCAAATCGAAGACTATCATCTTGCCCACGCTCACGTCTCCCACCGCGTGGCCTGCCCGACCTGTCCTCTGAAGACCCTTGGCAATGGACTTCGGAGAGCCTATCTGACAGACGAGGTCGATGTAGCCGATGTCTATGCCGAGCTCGAGCGAGGTGGACGAGACCGCCGCCTTCAGTTCGCCGTTCTTCAACCTCTCCTCGACGTCCAGCCTCGTGACCTTGCTCAGGCTCCCGTGGTGGGCCGCCAGGTCCTCCACTCCCCTCTCCATGAGCTTGAAGGAGACTTGCTCCGTGCCGCTCCTCGTGTTCGTGAAGATGAGCGTCGTCCTGTGATCGTCCACGAGCTCCTTCAGCGTGTCGTACATCCTCGCGTTCACGATCTCGAAGGGGAGCGTCATCATGTCCTTCACGGGGCACATCACGCTGAAGTCCAGCTTCTTCCTGCTTTCCACCTCGACCACGTTCATGTCCCTGAGACGCCCGTTCTCGTAGCCCGCCAGGAACTTGGCCACCTCGTTCATCGGAGCTATCGTGGCGGAGAGGCCTATCCTGACGAAGTCGTGCTCGATCTGTTCTCTCAGCCTTTCCAAGGAGAGGGACAGGTGGACGCCTCGCTTGGAGGAGCAGACCTCGTGTATCTCGTCCACGATGACGTACTGGACATCCTTGAACTTCTTGCTGAACTTCGGGGTTGAGAGCACGAGCGCGATGGACTCCGGCGTTGTGATGAAGATGTGCGGCGGCCTTTTCGCCATCTTCTGTCTCTCGTACGGGGAGGTGTCCCCCGACCTCACCGCAACGCGTATCTCCGGGATGTCCAGTCCCTCCTTCTCCGCGATCTCCTTCATCTCTCTGAGAGGCTCGGTGAGGTTCCTGTTGATGTCGTTCGCGAGAGCCTTCAGCGGGGAGATGTACACGCAGTAGATCTTGTCCTCAAGCTCGCCCGCCAGCTGCTTCCTGTAGAGCTCGCAGATTATGGAGAGGAAGGCGGTCAGGGTCTTTCCCGATCCGGTGGGCGAAGAGACCAGGACGTTCCGCTTCTCATGGATCAGAGGCACGGCGTAGGACTGCGGCTCGGTGATCGCATCGAACTTGCTCTCGAACCATCTCCCGACGAGACCTTCCATTAGGGAGAGGACCTCTTCCCTCGTGTGCTGTCTCTTCGCCTTCCGTAGCATCTTTTCACCGTTGAGAAATCATGACTTATCAGCGTAGGAGATAAAAACACTTCTGGTCAGAGTCTCCAGGCGAGATTCTGCAAAAAGATTATTAGGAACCGCCCTAATGCATGGACCAGAGGGCCAGGTGAAGAGGATGGGAAACACTAGATTCGGCCTGTTCGGTGTGGGCGCTACGGTAACGCTACTTCTTACGTCGTTCGTGCTTATCGCTCAGACGGCGGAGGCGCAGACATATGTCAAGGGTGAGATCTCAGGAGTTGAGACCTGGGTCCCGCCGGGACCTTACATAGCTACTGGTGATCTCAACGTCACTGGCCTTCTGAGGATAGAGAGTGGAACCAATGTCCGTTTCAACGATAGCTTCGCCCTCTACGTCGAGGGGGAGCTTGCTGCGATAGGCGCCTTGTTCAACCACAGCGGGTGGGGCGTGGGTCCCTGGGAGGGGATACAGTTCAACAGTACCAGCTTCAACTCGGCGATAGTCTCGAGCGACATATTTGACTCGACGGTGGGCGTTTTCATCAACGGCACGACTCAGCCGCCCTTGCTCACAGGCACAACGATCTACGGAACGGGCATCGGACTTATGGTGAGCCAGTCTGACCCGCTCATCGGTCAGCTAACGGTGAGCTCTTCCACGTCGCACTCTGTTGTGACGAGCAGCTCCGATACCGTCCTGGAGAACTGCACTTTGACTGGCGCAACCAACGATTTCCTATTGGACAACAGCTCGCACGTCTCGACGCTGAACACCTCCTTTGAGGGGGGCGTCTCTGTCGTTGACGCGGGTTCGGACCTGACTGTCAAGAACTTCCTGGGCATACTCGTCCTGGACGAGACCATGAGTCCGATTCCAGGCGCCGACATAAACGTCACGGACATTCCGCCTGTGGGTCCGAACCAGACGGTATACTCCTCTTCTTATTTTGGCGGCGTGGATCCGCAAACCAATTCCTCTGGTGACGCAAGCTGGATAGTTGTGACGGACAGCATGTACACCAACGCTGGCGCGTTTGAGAATCAGACGAGAATCGAGGTACACTATCCCGGGAAGATTTTCTCAAATAACCCTAGATCCGTCCCAATGGACTCGTCGCACGCTGAGACGTTCATCGCGATGGGTCCGTCCGAGCCGCCAATGGTCACTGCCTGGAGCCCCGTGGGCATGGACATATCTGTGAACAACGCCATTGACGTTACGTTCAGCAAACCGATGAACATGACATCGGTTGAGGAGTCGCTGGGATACACGGATGGGGAAATCGAAAGAGACTCGATGCACGGGAGTTTCACCTGGCCCACGAACGTCTCGTTCGTCTTCACGCCAGATGAGCCGTATGCCTGCTGCACGCAGTACAACGTGACGCTCCTTTTCTCGACCGCGAAGGACGAGACTGGGCAATACCTGGATGGAGACAACGACGGGAATAGCGGACCGGATTTCCTGTGGAACTTCACCACCGAGTTAGGGCCACCACCTGTCGTCAACCACACGCGCCCCTCAGGCGGGGAGCCGTTTGTCTCTGTCTCTTCCAACGTCATCGTGACATTCGACAGACCTATGGACAAGAGTTCGGTCGCCGCCGCGTTCTCCTACACGGACGGAATCGACATCTGGAACAGGTCCCACGGTGAAATCGTGTGGAATTCAACCAATCACATCTCCGACACCATGATTTTCAATCCGTTCGAGAACTTCAACACGAGCACGGACTACAACGTCACGATCAACGGTACGGTGGCCAAAGACAACTGCGGCTCGTATCTCTCTGGCGGCGTGGACTTCATCTGGAACTTCACGACGGAGCCCGTGGACGACGACCCGCCACAGGTCACCGGGAACATCCCGCAATCTGGGCAGACCGATGTGGATATCAACACGGAAATCGAGATGAGGTTCAACGAGAACATGGATATGGATTCCGTCAACAATTCGTTCAGCTACACGGACTCCACCACAACGTGGGACAAGTCCGATGGCAACGTCACGTGGAACATGGGAAAGGACAAGTTCACGTTCAAACCCACGATGAGCCTCTACTACGGAAGAACGTACACTGTCACGCTCGATGCATCAGTGGCGACCGACGCCTCTGGAATCTCGCTCGACGGTGACGGCAACGGCGTCGGGGGCGATGACTACAGTCTGAGCTTCACAACGGAGATCATTCCTGACAGCACTCCTCCGACGGTCGTGTCCGAATCCCCCACAGGATCCAGCGTTCCAGTGACGGAGAACATAG
>JAJISH010000079.1 GCA_022848825.1 Thermoplasmatota archaeon | reverse complement strand
ACCGGTGATGAAGCTGATCGAGCTCATCCGCGGCTCCGAGACGTCGGACGAGACGCTGGAGACGATCAGGGAACTGAGCGTCAAGCTCGGGAAGGAGCCCATCGAGGTGAAGGAGACGCCCGGTTTCGTCGTCAACCGCCTGCTCGTGCCCATGCTCAACGAGGCCTTCAACCTGCTGGACGAGGGCGCCGCATCGCCGGAGGACATAGACAAGGCGATGAAGTTCGGCGCGGGATGGCCCATGGGTCCGTTCGAGCTGGCGGACTACACGGGAATCGACATAGGCCTCGACGTCATGGAGGTCCTCTTCCGCGAGACGGGAGACCCGAAGTTCCGACCCGCCCCGCTGCTGCGCAAGTACGTGCGCGCGGGCCGCCTGGGACGCAAGACGAAGAAGGGCGTCTACGACTACGAGTAGGTGAGAGCATGGTTTTCGTCAAGAGAAGAAGGGAGAAGGACATCGGCTGGATAACGATCGACAGGCCGGACGCTCTGAACGCACTGAACTCGAAGGTGCTGAAGGAACTGAAGGTCGCTGCTGACAGGATGGCGGCTGACGAGAAGGTCAGCGTCGTCATCGTCACGGGCTCGGGCGATAAGGCCTTCGTGGCGGGCGCTGACATCAAGGAGATGCTGGGGAAGACGCCTCTCGAGATGAGGAGCTTCACCATGCTAGGCCACGATGCCATGAACACCATCGCGAGGATGGAGAAGCCCGTCATCGCCGCAGTCAACGGATATGCGCTCGGCGGCGGACTGGAGCTCGCTCTTGCGTGCGACATCAGGATAGCGTCCGAGAACGCGATGCTCGGCGTCCCGGAAGTGAAGCTGGGCATATTCCCTGGCTTTGGCGGGACTCAGAGACTGACAAGCGTCGTTGGCAAGGGCTGGGCCGCGGAGATGGTCTTCACCGGCAGGATGGTCACGGCCAAGGAGGCCCTTTCGATGGGACTCGTGAACAAGGTCGTCCCGCTCGAGGACCTGACGAAGGAAGTGAAGGGTCTCGCTGGGATGATAGCCAAGAACGGGCCGATAGGCGTGAGGCTCGCGAAGTCCGCAATCAACATGGCCCTCGAGGGCAGCCTCACTGATGGGCTTGCCTACGAGCGGGAACTCGTCTCTCTGGCGTTCTCGACCGAGGACAAGGAAGAGGGGATGAAGGCGTTCCTCGAGAAAAGGAAAGCGAACTTCAAGGGCAAGTAGTCAGACTATCGGGTACCCGCCGTTGACGTGGATTGTCTGGCCGACGATGTAGTCAGCGTCTTCTGAGCAGAGAAAAGAAACAGCACCGGCTATGTCCTCCGGTCTGCCCAGTCTCCCCGCAGGAATGCCGCCGAACTTCTCTTTCCTCTGCTCTTTGGTGTAGCCCCTCAGCATGGCAGTGTCGGTCGCTCCAGGCGCCACGGCGTTGACCCTTATGCCAAGCCGCGCCACTTCAAGGGCGAGGGACCTGGTGAAGCCTATGACGCCCGCCTTCGTTGCCCCATAGTGTGCGCCCTGCGTCGAGCCGCTGAAGCCGAGCATGGAAGAGATGTTCACTATCCGCCCCCAGTGCGCCTTCTCCATCTGCGGGACGGCGTACTTGCAGCAGTAGTACATGCTGTCCAGATTCGTGCCAATGACTTGCTTCCAGTCCTCGTCCGTGAGCTCGTCAAACGCCTTCCTGGGATAGATACCAGCGTTGTTCACGAGAACGAGCGGCGGGCGCAGCTCCACGTCCGCAATTGCGAACATCTTCAGAACCTCGTCCTCTTTGGAGACGTCGGCGCCCACTACTAGACCTCTCCGTCCGGTCTTTTCGACCTCAACTAGCGTCTCGTTCGCTTTCCTCCGCTGGTTCAGGTAGTTGATCACGACATCGAATCCATCCTTAGCCAGTCGAATGGCGCAGGCACGTCCGATTCCTCGTGAAGCCCCAGTGATGAGCGCGACTTCGCCCAAGACGTCACGGCTCCTTCATGAACTCGATGAACTCCTCCAGGATCCTGTCCTCGAGCGTGTAGTTCTCCCGCACCTCCTCGCCTATTGTGGAGGACGGCTTGGGACCGTAGTCGTGCCCAGGCCACACCTCCATATCCTCCGGAAGCGCCTTGATCCTGTTGAGGCTATCAAACAAGTCAGCGGAATCGCCGCCCGGCAGGTCCGTGCGCCCGCACTCTCGGACGAAGAGCGTGTCGCCGGTCATGATCTTGCCGTCGACGATGACGCATATCCCGTCGGGCGTGTGACCAGGCGTGTGTATTATCTCGATCGTGAGCCCGCCCAGCGGGATCCTCTGACCGTCCTTCACCGCGAGATCGATACTTACCCGCGACGATTCGTGAGCGACGACCTTCGCCCCCGTCTTCTTCGTCAGGTAGTCCGTTCCGAAAGTGTGGTCGGGATGAGAGTGGGTCAGGAAAACGTAGACGAGCTTGAACCCATTCTCTTTCAGACAGCGGAGGATGGTCCTCTGGTTCCCGGAGGTGTCCACCACGGCCGCCAGGCCAGAGCCTTCGTCGCCGATGAGATACGAGAAGTTGTCCCCCCGCTTGCGGATCTGCTCGAATATCATCCGACTCGTGAAGGTGAGGCGACCTTATCTGCTTTTCCTACCTGATCCGTTCCAGGCTGAAGGCGCCTATGATGAGCCCGCGGTCCGTCCGCTTGTACTGAATCCAGTCGCGCGTCTGGACGTCGCACACGCCCTGGATCGACAGGAACGTCTTCGTGTCCTCCTCCTTGAACATGACCGCCCCATCCATCTGGTGCTCGATGGTCTCGATCTCCTTCCGGTCGTGCATCCCCCTCTCGAGGGCGAACGCGCCCACGAAACGGGTCTGGCGAAGGTCGTTGACCATCCTCTGGATGAAGTCGTACGCCTCGTTCGGCTCCGAGTGCGATAGGCTCGGCGACAGGCTGAGGTACGCCATCCGGAAGTACTCGTGCTCTTCCCCGAGGACCGCCTCGATCTCGTGCAGACCTTCCAGTATGTTGCCCAGGTCCGCTGCCCCGTTGACCCTGTACACGCGCTTCTCCTTGTCGAACCCAACCGAATCGGGCGGGACCTGGGAGGTCGCGTCGATCCACTTGACGAGACCGATGCGCTCGTACTCGACGAACTCCACGAGGATCGGACCCATGTCCTTGGAGATCTCCTGCGGCGGCTTGGACGTCGTGACTATGACGGCGGGGATGCCCTTTCTGAGGCCCTCCGCTATGAAGTTGAGTATGGCGACCTCCTTCCCGAGGAAGGACGGGCCGATGAAAAGGACGTTCGAATTGAACGGAATGCCCCCGTACATGAGGTCGTCGAGCTTCGTGATGCCCGTCCTGACCTTCTCCACCTTCTTCTCCTCGATTACCTCTTCCTCCATGTCGGAGATGTCCTCCCTTAGCTTCTGCTGGAGCGCCTTCTCGCGCATCTCGAGCCCCTTCTCCCTCTGGTAGGTCACGTTCTTGAGCTCCCTCTCCTTCGTGCGGAGCCTCTCCTCGCGCACGCGAAGCGCTTTCTCCCTCTCCCCGTGATCGGCCCCTTCAGCCGCGGCGCTCTGCACCGCCTCGAGAGTCGCAAGCTTCATCCTGGCCTCCTTCTCCTCGAGCGCCTTCTCGCGCTCGATCAGGGCCTTCATCCTCCCGCCTATGGACTTGGATTCCCCCTCGAGCCTCTCCTCCAGCTCGTTTATCGTCTTCTCCTTGTGCTGGACCTCCATCTCCTTGGTCTCCAGCTCCTCCTTGAGCGAGTCGTAGTCTGTCACCTTCTTGCGGGCCTCAGCGGACAGCTGCCTGAGGTTCTCCTCCCTCTCCTTCAACTGCTGCGCATCCTCGGTCAGGGCGGTACTGCCCATCTCGAACGTCTCCCTCTCCTCCTGGAGCTTCGACTCGCGGTCGGCTACATCGACCTCCTTGAGGACATACGCCTCTTCCCTGACCTTCAGGTCCTCGAATCTCTCCGCGAGCGAGGAACCCCGCTCGTTCAGCTCGGCCTTCCACTCCTCCAGCTCCGTGTTCGCGGAGTCCAGCTCGGCCTCCTTGTCTTTGAGCCGCGTCTCCCATTCCTCCAGGGTCGGGGCTTCGCCCCCGATGGCAGGAACGCCGGCTGACGCTTCCCGCTCGAGAACGGCGAGCTCCTTCTCGCGGGCGATGATGTCGTCCCTCTTCTTGCCCAGCTCCGTGCGGGACTGCTCGTGCCTAATCCTCTCCTTGCCCATCGCCTTCTCGAGGGACGTGAGCTCGCGCATCTTCGCATCATGCTGGATTTCCCGCCGCCGGAGCTTGCTCTCCCTTCTCTGGAGCGTGGCGGCCGTTCTTACGAGGTCCTCCCTCACCCGCTTGGACTTCTCCGACTGCGCCTTGACCTCACCCTTCACGATCTCCATCTCGCTCATCTTGGCGTCGGCATCGGCCTTGATCGCCCCGATCCTCCTCTCCATCGCGAGGAACTCGTGCTCCTTCTTGTCGATATGCACCTGGAACTCGTGCATGTCCTTGCGCCGGGACTCGATGTACATGAGCGCTCTGGACAGCTCCTTGTCGTAGCTCTCCAGGTGGGCCTCCCTTGCCAGGAGGGCCTTCTCCCTTCGGTCGACCAGCGACTGGCGGGAGCTGAGCTCCTTCCCCAATGTGGCCATCTTGTCACTGTTCGCGCGGATTATGTGCCGCTCCTGCGCGGACGTCGAGCTCGCGAGTACGTGGAGCATGGACCCGCTCAGCTGGTAGCTTATGGCGCTCCCGAGGTAGCCCATCACGAGGGGGAGGTAGCTTGGCGGGAGGGCGGATACTATCATTATCATGCTGACAAGGACCATCGGGATCGTCGACGACCCTACGCTGGTCACCTTTCTCAGACCCTTCCCACGCCAGGTCATCGCCATGGAGATCATGATGAGCGACAGGCCCAGCAGGGACACGGGATATATCCAGGGCAGGTACTGGAACTGAAGGACGCCGGACTCGGCCACGAGAACGATGACCAGGCCGATGACCGGCACGATCGTCCCGACCACTGTGAGGATGAAATGCCCGCTCGTCCTCTCGTAGGAGTAGGGCTCCCATTTGAGCGCGAGTGCGGAAGCTCCAACGCCGATGCCAATCATCATGGGGAGCGTCCAAAGAAGAAGAACCGCCGAGGAGAAAGGCGGGTCGGCGAAGATCTCGGTGACTTCCATAAGGTATGCAAGTATAGCGTTGAACGTGAGGATCATGGCCGCAATTACGCCGTAGCCGTGAGCCGCCCTTCCCAGGCGAAGCTGCAGCCTCGCAGTCTCTGCGGCCATTGCGGCCCGCTCCGCTCTCTTGCGCTTATCGCGAGTACCACTGGCCATTCAATCATCCCTGATGATTCCCTTCAGACTATTGAATCGTGATTGGATTACTTAAGGATATACGTTTCGTAATCGGATTTGATACTATGACGGTAACTTAATACGAGGAACCTGACTTACTCCTCAACATCTGGGGTGATGTTCTGGCAAAGAAGAAGAAGAAGCTCGAAGATAGGCTGATGGCGAAGAGGGAATCCGCCTGGAAGGGCATGAGCAAGACTATGAGGAAGAAGGTCTTCGATTATGCCGAGGGTTACAAGTCCTTCTTGGGCAAGGCGAAGACGGAGAGGAAGGCTGTCGATGAGATCGTCTCCCTGGCGCAGGAGAACGGGTTCGTCGAGATGGACTCCGCGAAGGACGTGAGACCGGGTACCCGCCTGTACTGCGTGAACAGGAACAAGAGCGCGGCGCTCTTCGTCGTGGGGAAGCGGCCCATAGCCGAGGGCATCAACATAGTGGCATCGCACATCGACTCCCCGAGGCTCGACCTCAAGCAGAACCCGCTATACGAGGACGCGGACTCGGAGGTCGCGCTCTTCAAGACGCACTACTACGGAGGCGTGAGGAAGTACCAGTGGGTGAACTGCCCGCTGGCTTTGCACGGAAAGGTCATCCTGGGAAGCGGAAAGGAGGTCGAGATGACGATCGGCGAGAAGGAGGACGACCCGATCTTCATAATACCTGACCTACTGCCCCATCTCGCGTACAAGGTGCAGAACAAGAGGAAGCTGCCCGACGGCATCAGGGGAGAGGAGCTGAACATCCTGGTCGGACACATCCCGATAGAGGACAAGAAGGTCAAGGAGAAGATCAAGCTCAGCGTCCTCAACCATCTGAACAAGGAGTACGGCATGACGGAGGAGGACTTCGTCAGCGCGGAGTTCGAGGCCGTTCCCGCGGGCCATCCAAGGGACCTCGGGTTCGACAGGGGCATGCTCGTCGCGTACGGGCAGGACGACAGGGCCTGTGCTTACAGTTCCCTGACCGCCATGGTCGACCTGAAGACTCCCGCCAGGACCTGCCTCGCGTTCTTCTTCGACAAGGAGGAGATAGGGAGCGAGGGCTCCAGCGGCGTCCAGTCGAGGTTCTTCGATATCGTCCTCTCCGATCTGATGGAGAAGATGGAGCCCGGCTACAGGGACATGGACCTGCGGAAGATGATCGCCAGGTCGAAATCCCTCTCCGCAGACGTGGAGGTGGCCATTCACCCGACGTTCAAGGAGGTCCATGAGATGACGAACGCAGCGCGCCTCGGAAGGGGAATCGCGATCACCAAGTACACGGGCGCGTTCGGAAAGGCACGCGCGAGCGACGCCAACGCCGAGTACGTGGGGCAGATAAGGAACCTGTTCAACCAGAAGAGGATACCGTGGCAGGCTGCCGAGTTGGGCAGGGTCGATGAGGGGGGCGGTGGAACGGTGGCGCTGTTCCTCGCCAGGCACAACCTCGACGTCTTGGACTGCGGCCCGCCGCTCCTGGCGATGCACTCGCCGATGGAGGTCTCCAGCAAGGCGGACATCTATAACTCGCACAGGGCGTATCTCGCGTTCTTCCGGAGCGACCTCGGCCCGACCGCGTGACTACTTCCGACGCCTCTCGATGTAAAGGGCAGCGAGTACCAGTGCGATGACCACGGCCACGGGGATCAGCCAGTAGAGCAGCGGCAGAACCTCGTCATCGGGCGACTGTGCCGCGGCGTACGTATAGGAGAGCAGCTCCCACTGACCGATCACGACAATGCCGCCTGTGCTCCTGTCGATGCGCACGCCCGCGCCGACCTCATCGGAGTAGTAGTTGTCCTCCACGAGGCCGTTGGATTCCGTCCTGAGTATGTGATGCGTCTGGAACACGCCCGCCTGGACGGTGATCTCGGCATACTCGACACAGGAGTACGTGAGGGCGACCGAGCCGCTCCAGTCCGTCGAGGTGTAGACCGGCGCGCTCCCCTCAATCTCCACAAGCATCGTCTCGTTCGACGTCCTCGCGAGCGCCACGTTCCCGCTGTCGCCGACATCATAGGGATGTTGCCA
>JAJISH010000078.1 GCA_022848825.1 Thermoplasmatota archaeon | reverse complement strand
CCCATCAGCCTGCGATATTAAATCGTTTCGCTACAAGTCCAGCCACTCGCCCTCGACCGGGAGAACGTTCTCCCTGCCCTCCACCTGGCTCGCGAGCTCCTCGCGGTTGTCGCCGTGGCAGTAGACGACCTTGTCGGGGTCGCACCGCTCTATGAACGTAAGCAGCTCGGAATGTCCAGCGTGCGCGGAGAAGTCGAAGGAGCAGACCTCGCACTCGATCTCCTGCGTGGCGCCGTAGAGGTTGATCTTGCCCTCTTCCTGGAGCATCCGACCGTTGGTCCCCTCCACCTGGTAGCCCGTGAGCAGTATCCCGCTCTTCTTGTCCCTCCTCACGCGGTTGATGTACTCGAGGACGGGCCCGCCGTCCAGCATCCCGCTCGTGCAGACGATGACGTCGCCCTTCAGGGCCATCCCTCTCGCCCTCGGGCTCCTCACCATCCTGGTTTTCCTCACCGCCCGCCTGAGTTTCTTCGGGTTCCTCAGGAACTCGGGCATGCTGAGGTAATGCCTGTTGATCGCCTGGCCCATGCCGTCGAGCCAGACCTCGAAGTTGCTGTTGGCGAGGGAGAGGAGGACCTCCTGCGTCCTTCCGACCGCGAACGAGGGGACTATGACCTTCCCGCCGCGGTTGACGATCTCCTCCACCTTCTTGAGGAACTTGTACTCCACCTTCTGCCGGTTCTCGTGGTCCCGTCCGGCGTATGTGGACTCGAGAATCAGTACGTCGCACTTGACGGGCTTGGCCCCCCGCACGAGTCCCGTGGGTATCGTGTGGATGTCGCCGGTGAACAGGACGCTCTTGTCCCCCACCATCTCGTACATGGCTGCCCCGGGTACGTGGCCCGCCGAATGCACGCGGACCTCCGTGTCGCCGACCCTGATGACCTCGTCGAAGAGGACCGGCTCGAAGTTCTCCCGCATCCGCTCGATGTCCTCTTTACCGTAGGGTTTGGGGAATCCCTCGTACTCCGCGATCTTGAGCGTGTCATGGGTCAGCATCTCTGCGATGAGAAAGGTCATGGGCGTCGCGAGGACCCTCGTGTCGTGCCTGCCGCACAGCCAGGGGATCATCCCCGAGTGGTCGATATGCGAATGGGTGAGCATGACGTGGTCAACCGGAGGCGCGGGCCTCGGGTACCTGGGTGGCTTGGCGGGAGTCATCCCGTAGTCGAGCAGCATCTCGTCGGGACCGTTCCTCAAGAGACATGCTAGGCTTCCGACCTCGTCGGCCCCGCCAAGGAAATGGATTTCCATGCTCACCTCGATAGGCAGACTCTTCTTAACTCTTTTGGGCTGTTAGCAGGAGTTTGCTCGGACCCGCAGCGCATTCCTAGGCGAACGAGTACAGGACCACGGCGGACACGATGCCCATTGCCACGGCGAGGCCGAAGATGACGATGATGTACCTGCTCAGCCGCCGGCTCCCGATGACGGCCACGATCCCTCCCTTCACGAGGGTGTTCGATACCGCGGCGAGGATGATGGCGATGCTCGCCGTCATGTTGGAGATGGAGGAGCCGCCCAGTCTTGCCATGCTCAGCGTTATCGCGTCGACGTCCATGAGGCCGGAGAGTGCGCTCGCGACGTAGATGCCGGTCTCCGCGAAGTGGACCTGCGCGGCCTCTGCGACCAGCAGGATGATGGCGAAGAACAGGCCGAACTTGAGGGCCTGTCGGACGCTGAAAGGGTTCTTGAGCTCCACCTCCTCCGTCTCTCCCTCTTCCTTCCCGAAGAAAAGGGCGACTGCCGCCACGGCACAGACGATGGTCATGACCACCATGGGGCCGAGGAGCATCCAGAACAGGGGTTGGTTGAGCACGGCCACCTCGAGGAGGATCCTCGGGAACATCATCATGGAGGCGACGGTTATCCCGATCGCGAAGGACCTGGTCAGGGTTAGGTTCTCCTTGCTTCTCTGGGAGAAGGCCAACGCCACGGCCGTGGAGGACACCAGTCCGCCGAGCAGTCCCGTCAGCCCGACGCCTTTCCTGCCTCCGAGGACCTTCACGGCGACGTAGCCGGCGAACCCGATGCACGCGATGAAGACGACCATCAGCCATATGTAGAAGGGATTGAGGACGCCGAGCCAGCCGTAGGCCTCATTGGGGAGGATCGGGAGAATGACTATGGTCAATATCGCCAGCTTCAGGGTCGCGTAGACATCCTCTCGGCTCACCTTCTTCACGAGCTCGTGCAGAGCTGGCTTGACCGACAGGAACGCCGTCGTCACAACGGCAACCGTGGCTGCTGCGATGAGGTGTTCGAAGTAGACGAGACCGCCCACGATGAAGATGATGAGCGTCGCCACCTCGGTCGTGCCGCCGATAGATCCTCTCTGCGACGACGCGTAGTACGAGATGGCAACAAGGGCGGAGAACGCGATGAAGGATACAACGAAGAACCAAACGTCAAACATGGCCGAGATCGTGCCCATCATGGCGATGAGGATGAACGTTCTGATCCCCGCGAACTCCCGTGCGGTCCTGTCCTTCCTCGCATACTCCCGCTCGAGACCTGCCAGGCCTCCCAGGGCGATGGATATCCCCAGCTTGACGACAATGGCCACCTCGGGGTCGAGAGTCGTGCCGAATAGGTCCATCCCGCTGGCCTATCCTGGCGGCTCTATTTATAGTTGCATACTTCGGGTTTCCGCCGGTCGCATGAAGGTCCTTCCAGGTCGACCGACAATGTTAAATTCGCCCCGGCTTATGGACTCGAGGCATGGGGCGATGCTCCAGGTCTGATTGAGAATGGAGGATTGAAATGAGAAAGATTAGTGGAAGTTTGTGTGCCTACTTCTTGGGAGCGATAATGGTTCTTTCCGCACTGGTCATTCTGATACCTGAGCCCGCGGAGGCTCCGCCACTCGGCTCCGTTGCGCTGTTCAAGGACAGGGATGCTTGGGGAACCCTGAGCAACGAGAATATCCTGACCGCGTACGGGATTTCGTACGACGTCTTCGGGTCGGGGGACATGGGTGTCGTTGACCTCTCGAGCTACGACAAGATAATCATAGTCTCTTGTCAGGAGCTGTCCTTCTATCAGGATGTTGAGGCCAACCGTGCGTGGTTCGAGAGCTACATCTCTATCGGAAAGAAGTTCCAGATGCACGGCGCGACCTATTTCGCGGATGCGTGGAACGGAATGACCATGCCTGGCGGTCTCACGTCCATCGGCGACGTGGGCATCCAGCTGCTGTCCATCGTGGACGCCGGCCATGAGATGGTGAACGTGCCGCACGTCATAACGGACTCCGAGATCGACAACTGGAACTCGGCCTCGCACGGTTACCTCACCGGATGGGCGGGGTCGCCGAAGGTGGTCATCGAGGATACCGCCACGGGAGATCCGATCCTCATCGAGTTCAGGTTCGGTGGCGGGACGGTCATAGCGACCCAGCAGACGTTGGAGTGGGGATACTTCTTCGGATACTCTCCGATCCTCGAGAACATCATTCTCTACAATCCCATATCGGTAGATCACGATGTCGCAGTGGCCTCGCTGGACATACCGGACGTCGTGGAGAGGACGGGGACGTACTACGTGAACACGACCATCTGGAACCTCGGGCTCAATGACGAGTTCAGCATCACGGTCAACTTCACGATCGATGGAATCCTTCAGGACTCCCGTTTCATACCCGCGCTTCCGACGCTGACGTCCCAGAACGTGAGCTTCATGTGGACGCCCATGGTCAGCAACGACTACTTCCTGGAGGTCGTTGCCAGCTTTGTCCCGAACGAGAACATAACGACCAACAACGCCGCGAACAAGACCGTTTCCGTCGTGGACACGGTGTCGCCTGTAACGCCTTTGGACTTCATGATAAGGCTTGTCCCAACGGGCAATGCGTTGGACATCTTATGGACCGAGAACACGGAGCCGGACCTCGCGTTCTATAACATATACAGAAGCATGGATGCGATGGGCTATACTCTCCTCGGGCAGGTCCCGTCAGGCAACGACCACTGGATCGACACGAGCGTGTCCAACGGTCTCACGTACTTCTACAAGATATCGACTGAGGACGATGTCCCGAACGAGTCGCCGACCTCGATGGTGCTGGCGGCCATACCGGACTACGACTCGGACAATGACGGCACCGGGGACGCTTTCGACAACGACGACGACAACGACGGCGTGCCCGACAACGTGGACGACTTCCCGTTCGACCCCACCGAGTGGTCCGATTTCGACGGTGACGGTATCGGTGACAACGCGGACCCGGACGACGACAATGACGGCGTGCCGGACGGCGCCGACCAGTTCCCCTACAACGCCAACGAGTACACGGACAGTGACGGTGACGGCATAGGGGACAACACGGATCTGGACGACGATAATGACGGCTATCCGGATGACGTCGACGATTTCCCCTACGACCCGTTCGAGTGGGAGGACACGGACGGTGATGGCGTAGGCAACAACCTCGACCAGGACGATGACGGTGACTCCGTGCCGGACGGGAGCGACGAGTTCCCGCTGAACCCCAATGAGTGGACAGACACGGACGCCGACGGCATCGGCAACAACGCGGACACGGACGACGACAACGATGGCGTCCTGGATATCGATGACGACTTCCCGCTCAATCCGAACGAGTTCGTGGACACCGATGGCGACGGAAAGGGCAACAATGTCGACCCGGACGACGACAACGATGGCGTCGTGGACGGGAGCGACGCCTTTCCGCTCGACAGCAGTGAGTGGCTAGACACGGACGGCGACGGGACCGGGAACAACGCGGACATCGACGACGACGGGGACGGCGTGCCTGACTTCAGCGACCTCTTCCCGCTCAACCCGAACGAATACCAGGACTCCGACGGCGATGGCATCGGGAACAACATGGACGCGGACGATGACAACGACGGTGTGGAGGACGGCCGCGATGCATTCCCGCTCGACAACAGCGAGTACCTGGACACTGATCGGGACGGAATAGGCAACAACGCGGACAGCGATGACGACGGTGACGGCGTTCCGGACACGTCGGACGACTTCCCGCTCGACGCGTCAGAGTTCCGGGACACGGATGGCGACGGAACGGGTGACAACAAGGACATCGACGACGATGACGATGGTCGCCTTGACGTGAACGATGCCTGCCCGTACGATGAGAACGAGCAGGATGACACTGACGGCGATGGGACATGCAACGGCGCCGACACGGACGACGACGGCGACGGCGTTCCGGACGCGTCGGACGACTTCCCGGTCAACAGGTTCGAGTGGAAGGACACGGACGGCGATGGCGTGGGCGACAACACCGACACGGACGATGACGACGATGGTGTTTCGGACATGCACGACGCCTTCCCGCAGGACGCGACGGAGACCATGGACACGGACGGCGATGGCGTGGGGAACAACGTCGACGCAGACGATGACGGCGACGGTGTGGCGGACGCAAAGGACGCCTTCCCGCTCAATCGGGACGAGTACCTGGACACGGACTCAGACGGCATCGGGAACAATGCGGACGTTGATGACGACAATGACGGCGTCCTCGACGCGGCCGACGCATTCCCGCTGGACCCCACGGAGACCCTGGACACGGACGGCGACGGCGTGGGCAACGTACAGGACACGGACGATGACAACGACGGTGCTCTGGACGGCGAGGACCTGTTCCCGCTCAACTCGTTCGACGTCACGGACTTCGACGGTGACGGCGTAGGGGACAACACCGACAACGACGACGACAACGACGGCGTGCCGGACTGGGCGGATGCCTTCCCGCAGGATGCGAGCCGGTTCGAGCAGGACAACTTCTCGACGATCCTGCTGCTCGTGTTGGTCGTACTGATGATAATCGTCCTCGTGCTCATGTTCCTCCGAAGAGGCGGAGGGACGAAGGAAGAGGAGGCTTCCGAGCCGCCACCGCCGAAGTAGAGCGACGGTTCCGAGGACGCGCCTCACAGTCACTAGGGCTGTTTCCAGTGAGCCTCATGGCGGTTCCGGAGGGGAGGGCGGGCACGTCTGCCAATGGACAGTCTAGGGCGGACGGGGCGGTGTCCTTCCCGGAGGCTGTGGAGGAGGATATTGAGTCTCTGCTCCGCCCCCAACACTATTCGATCTCTTTCAGCCACTCATCGTCCAGCAGCTCGTCCAGGCCCCCTTCTTCAAAGGTCTCAGCCTCCTCCGGCTCCGCAGGCTCCTCGTCGAGCTCCTCGATCTCCTCGGGCTTCCGGCGTTTGGCCACGAGCACGAGAAGGAGGACAACCACGACCGCGATTATCAGGATGACCCACCAGTAGTCTGCCAGACCGGCCGCGTCGGCGGGCTCGGTCTCAGGCGTCAGGTACACATCCCCGACGTCAACCTCATTCGCCAGCACGGTCGCCTGCAGATCGGTAACAGTCTCCATCTCGTATCCCTCTGCCCATGCCCTGAGGTCGAATGTCCCGATCGGGAGGTCCTGGATGAGGAATCGCCCCGTTGCTGTGCTCATGTCCGAGCCCAGCAGGTTGCCGCTCACGTCGTAGGCCTCAACCGTGGCGCCATCGATGATCGCCGACGTCTCCACGTCCCTCACGACTCCGGAGACCGAGCCTCGTATCTCGTCGAGCTGAAGCGTGGCAGTCTCCCATCCGCCTGCGGTGAGCGTCACAGTCTCGTTGTCTTCCGCGTACCCGCTCAGGGACGCGCGGACCGTGTAGGCTCCCGCGCTCAGGTCGGTGAAGTTGAACTCCCCGCCCGAGCCCGTCGTCTGCGTGCTCAGAACGGTCTGGTCGACCATCAGGTCCACGACGGTCCCCGCCAGCAGGGTGAGGTCCTGGTCAGTCACCGTCCCGCTGATGCTACCCGTGGCAGCGATACCGGAGACGACAAGGCTCGCGTCCTCGCCGTCCGTCATCGTGCCGTCGTTTCCAGTGACCGTGAGAGTGTGCGTCGTCTGCGTGAGAGAACCCGTGTTGCTGATCGTCAGGACGGACATCTCGGTCGCGTCCGCGACCAGGACAACCGACGTGGGATCGAACGTCCCCTGCGCCGGCGCGACCAGCCCACTCAGGGTCAAGCTCACCGTCCCTGCGTACGCGTTGTGGGACGAGACGTTGACGTAATACGTCGTCACGTCTCCCGCCGCTATCTGCCTCGAGACGGGCGAGATGTGGACCTCGAAGTAGGGTACGGCTATCTCCTGGTACTCCGCGATGATCGTCGCGCTTCCCGCCACCGTGTAGCTCACCGGATTGTCCGTCGGGCCGTAATCCCAGTACAGGAACTCGTAGTCCGTTCCGCCGACGTCCGCCGGGTCCTCCACGCCTATGTTGTCCGTCATACCATCGTTGAACCACTCGCTGTAGGGTGTCGTTCCGACCACCCCGGCATCCGTCGAGACCGTTATGCCCAAGAGCGGGGTGCCGCCAACCTCGGCGCGAACGATCATCCAGTACTGGTGCAACCAAGCGGCATACGCTGTCTTCGGGCCGTCCATCAATATCGGGTCGGATTGCAGGTAATCGGAGCCCGTCGCGCCCACGTCCCAGCCCTCGAAGATGTAGCGCTCCACGTTCGGTATGACGACGTACGTGTCCGTGTCCAGGCCCGCGTAGGCCTGTGTCCCATCCTCGTACCAGCCCACTCCGGTGGGCGTTCCGTAGGACGTGTCCACGGTCAGGTAATACTCGTGCGTCCACTGTGCGATGGCTGTCTTGGGGCCGTTCATGACGATCGGGTCGGACGCCGTGTAATCGATACCGGTGGCGTCCCCGGTCCATTGTAGGAACACGAACCTCTCCGCGCTGGGCGTCACGACATAGATGCCGATATCCAGACCGGCGGGCACGGCGGTCATCTCCTCGAACCAACCCTCTCCGATCGGGGTTCCATATGTGCTCTGTATCGAGAGCGAGTACTCATGCCGCCAAATCGCATCCGCCGCCTTCGCGGAGTCCATTGAAATCGGATCGGACTGCAAGTAGTCGGCGCCGGATGCGTCACCTGCCCACTGATAGAAAGCCCAACGTTCTTGGTTCGGTGTCACCACCCATGTGTCGATGTCCAGGCCCGCATACGCGTCCGTCATCTGATCGTACCAGCCCTCCCCGAAGGTCGTGCCATACGTGCTGTCCACGACGAGGTAGAACTGCTGCATCCACAGGGCGGTCGCCAACCTCGGCATGATCATGTCTATCGGGTCCGACTGCGAGTAGTCCAG
>JAJISH010000077.1 GCA_022848825.1 Thermoplasmatota archaeon | reverse complement strand
GCGTGTTGCGGAACAGTTCTCAGAATCTTCGGTGGAACATGAACTTGGTCGTATGTGATTGTGATATCTTGCAGTTCAGGCGTTTCGATTCCACGGTACGTTTGAAGAACTGCCATGTATTTCAGAAAGCGACCGTGCAATCCGTCCCAAATAAACTCCCCTTCGCCCAGCTCATAGTAGGTGTCAGGAGATCCGTCTGGTCCGCCAAAGCTGAAGGGTCCAAATGAGAAGTTGCTTGCGGCCAGCTGCAAGAGTATCTTGGTGTGCTTCGGTCTCGCCGCAATCGTCTGGTTCCACCAGATTGCGGACCAGTCCGTATCCGCGGACCCGGAATCGTACAGAGATGAGACATACCTTCCCTCGGGTATGTAGTTCGGCCCGAAGAGCCATGTGTCGTTGAACCAATTGCTGTTCTTCTCGCCACTGAACAACAGGATCATGTCACTGCGGTAGTCGTACTCCATCTCGATGAAGCGTCTCCCCTCGGGCGCGACGGTCGTGAACAGGCTTTCCCACTGGGGCGCACCGAAGGACGTGTACAGCCAAGTCTCATTCTCGAACCCGCTGCTCGTGAGCCCGCCAAAGAGTATGAGACCTTCCCAGAAGGGGAGGTATTCCATTGCTGCACTCATCCTGGGCGATGGTCCTGTCTGCATCGTTTGGACCCACATGTTGTTGAAAGGATCGTACTCCCACGTGTCTCCCTGAAAGCTCATGCCGATCGCTCCACCGAAGAGGACTACCCTCCCACCCTTCTGGTCATAGGCCAGAGCATGACCAGACCGCGAAGGAGGTTCCACAGTGGGGTGGAGTTCGGACCACGTGTGCTGGAAGGCACTATATCTCCATGTCTGGAAGTCCGAAGTCCCTACTTCCTGGCCAACCATTATGATCCTTTGACCAGTTCCATCGAACACCATCGGCGAACTGGTCATGAAACTAGGGTGCGGTGTCGTGATGATCTCCATCCACATGTGATTGGAGGCATGGTATTCCCATGTGTCATCGAGGAATCCTGCATCAGCATACCCGCCAAAGAGGACCGTTACCCCATCCATGATGTCATAGGCCATCCCGTGGAGACTGCGCGCAGGAGGGGTTCCATTCGTTTCGACCCTCGTCCAGTTGTTGCCCCCGAAGTCGTACTCCCAGGTCTCGTTCGAGTAGCCCACACCTGGGACGTAACCTCCGAAGAGCACCATGACCTGATTCTCCTTGTCATAAGCTAGACCGTAGCCGTCCCTGGGCTCAGGCATCCGCTCGGGCGTCATGTTGATCCAGTCATCGTGGGTCCGAACGATCTGAACCGAGGCATCGGGCCCAATCCCCACGACCTCCGTTCCAGTGAAGACAGTGCCATCTATGAAGTCCGCGTGAGTCGCCTCCGTCCAGGTGTCTGCCTTCGCAATAGGCGATATGATGAGAATCGCTGAGGAGAGAAAGAGAGCTACGGCGAGCCAGACCTGCAGCCTAAAACGGACCTTCCAAGTGCCCACGACTCCTCCTCCACACATCCAAGTTGGATTGTGTTTATGAGTTGGGCCTCCTTCTACTTATTCCTTTCGGCAGGACAGGAGGAAGGTGCCAACTGGCGTCTCTTGTCGACTGTACCGAAGACCCCCACCTTCGTCGGGGCTTCGTTATTGGAGTTCTCCACATTGCACAGAAGAAATGTCGCTGTGCTGGGAATGCTCACATCTCTGGACTGCAATGACCGTGCTCCGTGAGGCGGTTTGACTGAACTCGTGTCGGAGTCGATAATGGAGGGCGACATTCTTACCGAGGTATCTTGTGGACATCTCTTCCTGGATCGATGGGGAGTGTGGTCGGGGAGCCAACGTATGTGGCTCGCCCGCGCTCGATTTAGGCGGAAATACGTGACTCACCTGCAATGATGTGTGACAGACATCGTCCAGCCTAACATCCACGCAAGACGAGAGAAAATATATATTCTGTCATCATGATGTTCTCTTCAGACGGTGCAACACGATCGTCTCGGCTCATGCGGGTGGAGGAGACCATGCGAAACAATCGGTTTGGACGGAAGATGCTTACCTCGTCAGTCTCAATGGTCCTGGTAATATCGTTCTTCACGCTCACCCTCCCGCTCATGTCCGAGACAGCAGGCGGGCTTTCCTTTTCCACGCCCAACATCAGAATAGACCAGAGCCCGAAGAACACTTGGTATCCTTCGATCGCAGCGGATGACCTTGGCGTCCTGCACGCGGTCTGGGAGAACAATGTGACAGCGGATCCGTCGATATCCTATTCCAGTTCGACAGACTCTGGCCTTACCTGGTCTCCCGAAGTCGAGATCGATTTCCAATCACCCGGGCACAAGCACCGCAAGCCCAAGATCGCCATCGACACGACCAGCCCTTTGCACAAGGGGAGCATATACGTAGTCTACGAGGCGATCATTGGCGGTGATTGGCACATCCAGATCTCCTACTCGCATGACAGAGGAGGAAGTTGGCTATTCACGAGAGTCGACCACGGTGATGTCACATTCCGAAGCATGCAGCCTTCCGTTGGAGTAACGGGCGACGGGGTCGTGTACGTCGCGTGGAAGGACGGACGGAATCCCGTCTACCAGATATACGTTTCCTCCTCCCATGATGGCGGCTTGACCTGGACCTCGGACACACGGGTGTCCGTGACAGATGAGTGGAACGTCAGCCCCTCCGTCGCGACGAGTGGCCTCACGGATGTGTACATAGTCTGGCGGGAAAGCTACGATGTCTATTTCACCGCCATCTGGAGTGCTCACTCGTCCGACGGCGTGAACTGGTACGCCACGCACGTGGCAGACAGCCAGACCTTTCGCATTATCAGGGAGAAACCTGATGTCGGAGTGGAGCCAGGCGGGGGCGTTGTCGTCGCGTGGGCGTTTCGGGAACAGGATTACGATTGGATAGTGGAGTTCTCCAGATCCGATGATTCGGGAGTGTCTTGGACCGATCCAGTTCGCGTGGACCACGGAGGTCCCCACGTCACGGAACAGGATGCTCCGCGAATAAGTGTGGGAGCCGGCAACATCTATGTCGTCTGGTCCTGTGAGAGGCAGTCCGATTTCGGGGTGTACTTCACCTACTCCTCGGACGGGGGAAGGAGCTGGAATGGTGGAGGGGAACTCAGCCTAGACGTCATTGTCGACGACACTCTTGGCAATGGGGACGTGAACGACGACGACACGCGTCAGCAGTATCCTGCGATAGCCACCTACGGGCACGAGATCTATGTCGTTTGGATGGACAAGAGGTCGATTGCGAATTGGCATGTTTACTTCGCCAAGACATTGATCTCCTCTCTCCAGATAACGGAGGTCAGGGACTCACCTGACGGACAGGAGGCCATCGAGATATACAACTATGGCAGCAACGACTTCGACCTCACGAACGTCCAGATTCGCGTCGATGGCGTGGGCGAGATCGACCTCTCACCTCTGGGAACTATGCCCGCTGGAGCTCACAGGACGGTCGGCGACAGCCCCTCCGTGGATCTCACGGTTGACATCACCCTCGGGGACGAGGGAGGATTCCTCATCCTGCATCGGGGCGTGAGCTACTTCGACTTCGTGGGCTACGGTCAGAGGGGAACGACGCCCGACCCCATCGCAGGAGAGTCCGTCGCCAGGCACTGGGCGGGCATGAGATACGACTTCGACTGGATTCGAGACCCGACTCCGACGTTCGGCTCGAACAACAATGTTGCGGATGTGGAAAGCAACCCGAGGCTTGTCCTCAATGAGGTTCTCTTCAATCCTCTCATCGCCTCGGACGCATTCATAGAGGTGAAGCTGATAGGGGACAAGCAGATCGTCACGAACGGATACGTGATAGCGTGCGATTCGGTTCACGTCCTACCCTCGATCACCCTCACGGAGGAAAACCCAACGTACGCCGTCATGAGGTCGGCGAATCCGGCCCTCTTCTCCTCTCTCACGTCCTCAGGGGACAATGTCTACCTCTACGGCCCATCGGGTAAGCTCATGGACATGGTGGGCTGGAGCACGCCTCACACCCCCGGTTTGTCGATGGCCAGGGTACCAGAAGGCAATGGGACATACGATGGCTTTGACGACGGGACGTCCTCGCAGGCAGGCTGGGACTTCGATCTTCTCCCGACGCCCTCTGTCGTGAGCATCGGACCCGATCAGTGGAAGAATGGCAATCCAGGTGAGCGGGCCTCGTACGAACTCGTCGTATCCAATAGGGGAGGCGCTTCGGACTACATAGACATCGCACATACTTCAGAGCCGAACGGATGGTCAGTCGACCTGTTCCGTGCCAATGGCATCACACCACTCACCGATTCCCTGGCAGACGGCGATGGCGTTCCCGATGTTGGTCTCGTCCCCCCGTTCAGCACCATTGCGATGGTCGTCAAGGTGACCATACCGACCAGCCCCGGTGTCCAATCCTATGAGAACACGACGGTGAGGGCAACATCGTCGAACAATCCTTCGTTGTGGGGAGAGGCCCTGATCGTGACGAGGCCTTTTCCGAGCGTGGAGGTGGACAAGTCGCTATTCCCCGGGGAGATATACGTCGAGAGCTCCGGACCTGGCTACGCGATGGAGACGACGATCACTCTGGAGGTCAGAGGGACCGGTTCCAGCATATACTACGACACGCCCCAGGACGTCATCTTCCTCGTTGACAAGTCCAACAGCATAGGCAATCTCAACTTCAGCCTGGAGAAGACCCTTGTTCTCACATATCTGAAGCAGATGAGACCTCCGGACAGGGCAGCTGTGGTCTTCTTCGCGGGGCTTCCGATCTTCAAAGGAACTCTGAGCGGGAACATGGCGGAGGTCGAAGCGGACCTGAGAACGGAATCGAGGGTAATCCCTGACCCCGAGCCAGGCTTGCCGTCTTCCCATACCAGGATAGGTTGCGCCATCGATGAAACAGTTCGCAACCTCTATGACCACGGCAGAGAGGACCACAAGAAGGTTGTCTTCCTCTTCACTGACGGAATCAACGCGTGGCAGGCTCCCATTGATCCACATCCCTGGCAACCCGTTGAATGGGCCTCGGTTCGCAACATCTCAGTCTATCCCATCGGGATAAGGGGGGATCATGGCGGCCCGGAGACGTGGCTTCTCGAGGAGATGGCACGCATCTCGGGAACGAGATACGTCTTCGCGGATTCGGCTCAGATCATGGACGGCATGAGGGATGAGATAGGACTGATAGAGAGGAGCGTTGCCCTCTATGACCCTGATATGACCGACACCAGTCCTCTGATTCAGGACACGCTACCACCATACATCCACTATGTCGCCAATAGTGCCATTGACCCGGAGACTGGTGCTGGGAGACCACCAACGATTAGGACATACCCTGTAGGTACAGCCCTCGCTTGGGATGAATCGTCAATCCATGTCGGCGACTTCTGGTCTGTCTCGTTCAGAGTGACATGTGGCCTGGAAGGCCATCAGCTCGCCAACGTACCACCGGACTCAAGGACGATGGGGCTGGATTGGGGCGACATTCAGAGAGTCGTCCTCTTCCCCACCGTCTACGTGGACTGCCTCGCTCCCCCTCCCGTCGCGAAGCCCGATGGGGTGTCGGCGGAGCTGGAAGGTCCTTCACTCAGCGACGTCAGGATAACCTGGAACCTCTCACCGGACGATCCCGGGAGAGTTGACTACTATGAAATCCGCTACTCGATCATCTACGACCCGAGCGGCATTAGCTACTCGCTCCTCGGAACCTCTCCCGCGGGAAAGGGCGAGTATCTCGTACAGAACATTGGCGGGAATTCCTGGAACTACTTCTTCAGGGTGTGCGCTGCGACTTCCTCAGGGGAGAGGGCCTGCGCGGACAGGCAGGCTGCGAAGTTCACACGCCCGCTATCCGAGGGACCAAACCTCGTCTCCATACCGTTGATTCAGTCGAACGAGTCCGTGGAGAAGGTCCTTCAGACCGTCGAATTCGACATGGCGTGGTCCTACGACTCCTCCGAGAATGAATGGACATGGTACATGATGTCCAAGGCATACAGACGCGGGCTGTGGAGCGTGGATCACACGGTGGGACTGTGGGTGAACGTGACGGGGGACTGCAGACTCACGGTCGCGGGAGCTGTTCCCGCTCAGACGACGATACATCTGTACGAGGGATGGAATCTAGTGTCGTTCCCTTCGTTCAACACGACATATGCGGTTGCTGATCTGAAGGTGGAAATCGGTGCCACGAGGGCGGAGGGATACGATTCTGCCCCACCTCACTTCCTGAGAGTGCTCGGAGATGCGGATGTGCTTCTGGCGGGAGAGGCGTATTGGGTCAGGGTGGATATGGATGCGGACTGGACGATTGAAGTGTCGTAGTCCGAAAAGAAGTAAGACATTCTTGATGCTGGGAGGATTCCAGCCTGGGGAATAGTGGGAGGCTGAGCCGACCTTTGGGGACTACAGCCTCCCTTTGGTGTCTTGAGAGGTCACTCGCTGGGGGATGGGTACGTCTCTGTTCTCGTCACTCCCGGGATGTTGTGTATCTCGGACGTGATGAAGCTACTGAGGTCGTTGAGCTCTCTCGCTCCCATTTGGACGACTATGTTGTACTCTCCTCCGGTCTGAGTCATCCAGTAGACCTGATCGTACTCCTGGAGTCTCTTGAAGGTCTCTTCGGTCTTCGTCGTTCGAATCATTGCCCACCCGGTTATTGGAGCCTCCGATGGCGTCTCCCTCGTCCACTGCTCGAAGCAGGGATAGAATGACGCTCTCTCGCAGTAAGGCCTCTCTACCACCTGATCAGTGAAGCCTCTCAGGCTCTCGTATTCCGGGATGTTCACTGAGACGACCATGTCCCAGTGGCCCAACAGAGGGTACACATGTGTAACCTCTGGTCTGCTTCTCAGGTCGGAAGCGGCTTCATCTATGGAACCGCTCCTTATCTTGAGAAACAGTAAGCTGTTTCCTTCCATGTGTGTCATATCGACATCTCCTATCTGCCTTGTGATGAGGTCGTGAATCGGCTCTTAAATCCCTTCTACTTCGTTATCGGGAATGATAACAGCTGGCCGAAGCGAGAGAGAGCACCGAGAGAGCAGGACCCGAATCGACTTCCATCCGCCGTGTCAGAACGATATCTTCTTATCCTCAGGTTCTCATGGCCAATGTGGAGAGATTCGGGACGTGGAAAGAGGGAAGACTGAGCATTCATTTCACCAAGATGAGTGCAAGAGGGTCTCGTGAGGAAGCTTCACCCTCTAGTTGCCT
>JAJISH010000076.1 GCA_022848825.1 Thermoplasmatota archaeon | reverse complement strand
GGCGACGGAGATCTGGACTTCATATCGGGACAGAACAATGCGCCATACGGCAGCCTCGTCCTCTACTTCAACACGGGCACCAGATTCAGTCCTATCTACGATCAGCTCTATCCGGGCATGTTCAACAACGTTCGCGGCGGTGCGACGGACGGGACGCGGGACTACAGCGCACCAGAGTTCGTGGACCTGAATGGCGACGGTCGCGAGGACATCGCCGTGGGAACGAACGACGGCTGGCTGACCTTCTACCGGAACGCGGGGAACAGCTCCGCGCAGAGGTCGGTCAACTACATGGAACCGCAGACGGACGGCACCTACAGGTTCTACTACGATCAGGATGGCAATGATGGTCAGTTCGTCATAAGAGGGACCTCGGACGACTTCTTCGACTACTACGTCATGGCCAACCCGAACACGGGCAGGGCGGCCATGCGATTCATACCCGACTTTGCGAGGCTTGCATATCGAGACAAGTATTCGGGTGACCAGTTTCCCTGGGCGGGAGGGAATGTCAGCTACTACCCCTTCATCCCACAGGAGGATGGATACGTCGGGCGGGGCATAGTCATCTCTCGGGCGCAGCCCGGATTGGGAATGGGAGCCTCCTTCCTGACCCAGACAGGGACTGCGGGCGGGTTCATACTCGTCCCGCTCACGGCCAAGAGCCATGCCAGCAGGGAAGTGCTGTTGCCTCAGATCGCGCACACCACCAACTACTCGACCTACGACACAATGGCCCAGATCCTTGGGACTCCTCTCGTCGTCACGTGCCCGCCTGACCTCGCCCTCGACACCGTGGACATAACGTCCGATCCACCGGACCCGGGAGAGGGGGACATTATCACGCTGACCGCCAACGTCAGGAACATAGGTGGCGGCGACGCGAACGACGTAGAGGTGGAGTTCTTCGACGGCTCGCCCACGCTGAACAAACGGATCGGGACGACCCAAGTCATACCGAGCGTCCCCGCCCGTTACAACGCGACCGCCTCCGTGATGTGGAACCTCAGCGGGGTCTCTGGCCTGCACGATGTCTACGTCCATATCGATTCCAGCGACACTATCACGGAACTGGACGAAGGGAACAACCTGGCCTTCAGGGGCTTCAACATAACCTCCTGGACGAGGATGTGGAGCCCGCCCGTCCGCATGACGTTCGACATGAACAACAGCCTGGAACCGACCATGGTGGAGGACAGCAATGGGAACATGTGGATCGCGTATCACACCTACACGAAGCACGACGACTGGGACATCGCCGTGAGGAGCTGCAAGAACCTGGTGTGCACTCCCGAGGACGCCATCGTGACGGATGCGAAGAGAACGAGCCAACCGTATCTCGTGGCGGATGACAACGGCAACGTGTACACGATATACTCGAGCAACATCGTGGAGTGGCAGGACTTCATCAGCCTGAAGAGCGGCATCTACTACTGGAGCCAGAAGTTCGACCTGTACTCGAAGAAGTTCAACGGAGCTGCGTGGGAGCCCACGGTCCAGGTGACAGCATCTGAGAAGATCGACAACTCGGACCAGGTTCCGGTCGCGACGATCGATGGTGCTGGGGATCTGTGGGTCTTGATGCGAAGCACCCACTACGACCTCTACGAGGGCGGCTATCAGATGGCGAACCTCCCGTACAACGACATGAACATAACAGCGGCCAGCTTCGACGGCGTTACATGGACGACGGACATGGTCGTGAACAACGACGCTGGGTCGCAGGGTTTCTGGGGAGGCCCGGCCGCCACGACCGACGCTTCAGGAACCGTCTGGACGGCCTGGGGGGCCGAGATCTCCAACACGCAATGGGACGTCTTCGCGACCTACTGGACGGGCTCAGGCTGGGCACCCAAGATGGGGGTGAGCCTGAGTCCGCTGAACGACATGAGACCGTCCATGGCCTCCGACAGCTCGGGCCGGGTCTTCGTGGCGTGGGAGTCCAATCGGACGGGTGACAAGGAGATATTCATGCGGTACTACGACGGCGCGTGGTCTCCTGAATTCCAGGTCTCGGACGACCCCGGGCACGATATAAAGGCCTCCGTCGTGGTGGACATACGCGACAATGTGTGGATAGCGTGGGAGACGGACAGGCACGGCAACAAGGACATCTACCTCAAGCGGTACAATGGCTCCTGGTCCCCGCCGATACAGGTGACGACGAGCGTACACTCGGACGAGGAGCCCTTCCTCGCCGCCAGTGACCACACGGACTCCATCTGGGTCGCATGGGAGACGGATCGGCATGGCAACAAGGACATCTACGTGAAGACCCTCCCGGACGTCCTCGTCTGGCCGGACAGAGAGGTCGGTCGTCCGTACAACATCATGGCCGAGATGGTCTCCGACTACTTCCAGATGAACATCAGCTGGGACCTCTCGAAGGACGACGGGATGGGAGAGGGCGACGTGGTGGCGTACGACATACACTGCGGCGTCAACTACGACAGGGACAGGCAGGGATACTTCTTCCTCGCGTCCGTATCGGCGGGCACGGACCACTTCCTCTACGACCTGCCCCCCATCCCGAGCGATATGTTCTGCTACGTGGAGTCCAGGGATGATGCCAACAACACAGCGTCGACGACGGACCAGATCGGTCTTCTCGTCAAGCACGTGTTCCCTGGAAGCAACCTCGTCTCCGTTCCGTTCCTGCTGAAGGACCCCTCCGTCTCGCACGTCCTCGGCAGCGTCAACTACTCCGACTCCAGAATCTACGACGTCTGGGGCGGGCGGCAGTGGCGGCAGCACACACCGCTCAAGAACTACGCAGCCTTCTCCGACGTGGACCTGACCATGGGAATCTGGGTGAACAGTACGATCGACGGCAACTTCCTCGTGGCGGGCGTTGTTCCAGACGAGACGACGATTCAGCTCGCGAAGGGCTGGAACCTGATAGGGTTTCCCTCCTTCCAAGACGATTACCAGATCGCGGACCTGATGGCCGAGACGGGAGCGACGAGAGTGGAGGGCTTCGACCAGGCCGCGCCACCGTACTACATGCAGGTGCTTCTGCCAAACCAGTTCATGGCAGCAGGAGAGGCGTACTGGATATATGTCCCGGACACGACATCTTGGACCGTCAGAAACTGATGAGGAACGCGAGGAGAAGCGTCATCACGCCGCCCAGCATCCCCACCAGGACCGAGAATCGCGGTATGACCTTGTGAGCAAGGACGCCCATCCATATCGCATTCAGAATCACGAGGACGAGGAGTAGCGCCAGATTCACGGGGGCTTTGAGGGGCTCGAAGTGGAGAATCACGAAGGCGAGTCCCATGAAGAGTAAGACCATGGGCCAAGAGCCCTCCTTCTTGAAGGCTGCCATGACGACCACGGATGTCCCTATCAGCGCCCCGCCGATTATGAGCCAGATCAGTGTGAGCTCCATATCACGACACCGTCGCGTTCCCGCTAGAAGGATTCGAGGAGATGCACATAGAAGTCCCTGCACGCGTTCAACGACTCGACCTCCACATACTCATCGGGCTGGTGCCAGCTACCGCCCGCGGGTCCTAGAACCAGCGTGGGCATCTTCGTCGCGAAGATGTTGTAATCGCCCGGTCCGCTAGCGTACTCGAACTCGGGCGGCCTCCCGAAGTGCTCCTCATGGACCTGCGCGAACCTCATGACCTGTTCGTTGCTGCGACTCAGGACATATGGTTCCAGGAACGGCGTGCTCCTCTTCATCCAGGAGATCTTGTGGCGGCACCTGAGCCCCAGGGAGCCCATCTTCTCCTCGAACGCTTGCATCACATCCTCCCCGCTCTCACCTGGGACTATGTGACGGTCCACGAGCAGGTTGCAGTAGTCCGGAATGGAAAGGGAGTCCCCGCCCCCCCGGATCTTGAGCGGGGCCAGAGACGCCTTCCCCAGCTTGTCATGGCTGCCGAGTCGAGTCTCGTCCAGAGCGTCCAGCACGCGGGACATCTCGGCGACCGCGTTCACTCCCTCCTCGGGCCTGGACCCGTGCATCTTCTTGCCGAAGAGCTCGATTTCCAGGGCATATCTCCCCCTGCTGCCGAGTATCGTCCTCCCGTTGCTGGGCTCCGTGACAAGGCACACATCGGCCTTCACTTCCTTCAGGAGCTTGTAGGCTCCTGTGGAGACGCCTTCCTCGTCGACCACTAATGACAGGATCACGTTCGACCTGGGCGACGTGACGGTCCTGAATGCGTCCATCAGCACGGCCAGACCGCCCTTCATGTCCGAGGCTCCCAGCCCGTAGAGCCTGTTCCCCTCGACGGTGGCCGAGAAGGGAGCCTTGGTCCACTCGAACGAGGGCTCGACTGTGTCCATGTGCCCGTTCAGCAGGATCGTCGGTCGGCTCTCGTCGACATCGCGCCTGATGATGATGTTTGGCGGGTAGCCGTGGACCTTCTGCCTCTCCAGCTCCTCGTCCTTGAAGTAGGAGGCTATGAACTCGCCTATCTCCCACTCACGTCCGAAGACGCTGGGTATCGTGACGAGTCTCTTGGTAAGGGCAACTACGTCTATCCTATCTCACCTCTTCGTATGGCTTCCATCCGTCTGATTCTCTTCTCTATGGGGTCGGGCTTCCCTATGTCGTGGCGCATGAAGACCTTCCCGCTCACGTACTGGAGGGCGCTCTCGCTCATGCGCTCGGCCTCCGCAATGTCCTCGTCAATCCCGACGATGGCCAGAGAGCGCGATGTCGTCGTGTAGATGTCGCTGTCCCTCTCGTCGACGGACGCATAGTACAGCTCCGCGCCGGTCTGCTCGATCTTGGCTTCATCCACGAACACCTTCTCGCCCGCCTGGGACTTGACGCCGTACCCCACCGGGGTCACGTACTTGCACACGGTCGCCTTCTCGGCGAACTTGACCGCGGAGGGCAGTGACGAGTCCATGATCTGCCCGCACAGGTCGACGAAGTTCTCCTCCAGCAGTGGAAGAACGTTCATGGCCTCGGGGTCACCGAAGCGAACGTTGTACTCCAGTATCCTTGGTCCCTCCTTTGTGAGTATGAACCCGCCGTAGAGGGTTCCGTGGAACGGGTGCTCAATCGCGCGCATTGCGTCCACCGTCT
>JAJISH010000075.1 GCA_022848825.1 Thermoplasmatota archaeon | reverse complement strand
GATGAGACGGGACTCTCCTCGCTTGCAGATGTCGGCACTCACTGGTGATGGAGTTGAGGAGGTCAGGCGGGTTGCGGCGGAAGCGGCTATATCCCGCGCTCTTGAAGTCGCTCGTGCTCAGGAATCTCGTTGATATCTAGACCTCTCATTGGATCCCCGAGGGATTTCGAGACCTCCGCGATAACCGAGGGGTCATCGAAGTTCGTCACGGCCTCAACGATCGCTCTTGCCATTACAGGCGGATCCCCGGACTTGAATATTCCAGAGCCGACGAAGACGCCATCACAGCCGAGCTGCATCATGATGGCCGCATCGGCCGGAGTGGCTATGCCGCCCGCCGCGAAATTCACGACCGGGAGCCTCTTCATCTCCGCAATCTCCTTCAGCACATCGTGAATCTCCTCGACCATCGTGGAATAAGTCTTCCCGCCAAAAATCGTCATCGTCGAGAAGTCTGCTTTCTCATCTGCCATGTGTGACTTCACGAACCCGGCCAGCGTAAGGTACTTCTCAGCGAACTTCGCGGCGGTTCTGTGCATCTCGGATTCGGACAGGTCGCCGAGTCTGCGAATGGAGGAATTCATTATCCTCATATGGCGGACCGCTTCTACAACGTTTCCCGTTCCCGCCTCACCCTTTGTCCGCATCATCGCGGCACCTTCGAACAGTCGCCTGGCCGCTTCGCCCAGGTTTCTGGTCCCGCACACAAATGGTATCTTGAACTGCTTCTTGTCTATGTGGAAGAAAGGATCCGCGGGGGTCAGAACCTCGGACTCATCGACCATATCGACCCCGAGGGTCTCTAGGGCTTGGGCCTCCGCAAAATGACCGATCCTGGCCTTGGCCATGACAGGTATCGTGACCGATCCGATTATCTCCTCAATCCTCTTGGGGTCGGCCATCCTGGCGACGCCCCCCGCAGTTCTAATGTCGGCAGGAACTCTCTCGAGGGCCATCACGGCAACGGCACCTGCTTCTTCGGCGATCACGGCCTGCTCGGCGTTTGTGACATCCATTATGACGCCGCCCTTCTGCATCTTCGCAAATCCCCTCTTCAGCAGTTCGGTGCCGAACCGCAGTTTACTCAGATCAAGATCCAAAGGCATTTCTCATCACCCACTGGGACATCTCTCTACTCCACGTGGTTATTTCTAATTTTCGGTTCTCTGAGGGCGGGCCAAGAAACTTCAATAGGTTCTTATAGGATTCGATTGAATGACAACTGGGTGGGTAGAATCTTGCCGGTGATATGCGTCACAGGTATGCCCGGTTGTGGGAAGGAGGAGTTCATTAGAGTCTGCTCGGACCATGGATATCAGATCACTAGAATGGGCGATGTCGTGAGGGAAGAGGCCCAGAGAAGGGGGTTGCCTTTCAGCGATGCGAGCGTTGGCGGCATGGCCGACGAGGAGAGGAAGATCCACGGTCCAAACGTATGGGCTCGGAGGACGCTTCCGTTCGTTCGATCATCGAAGTGTGTGATAGACGGGTTGAGGAGCGATGCCGAGCTCAAAGTCTTCCAGGATAGCTTTGGCGGTTCCCTGAGACTGGTTGCCATCCGATCGTCACCCGAGACAAGGTTTCAAAGACTCGTGGCCCGAGGAAGAGAGGACGACATTCTGTCACGAAACGAGTTTGACAGGAGAGAAAGGAGAGAAACTGCTTGGGGTTTGGGTGCGCTAGTCGAATCTGCGGATGTCAGTGTGGAGAACGAAGGGACCTTGGAGAACTTCAGGAAATCCATAGAGGACTTCCTCAGCGGGCTGGGCGAATGAACATTCTGCACAATGTCAGGTTGAGGACGTACTCCCACGCGACTGAAGACCAGTCAAGAGTGGAATCGGCCATGAGGTTCGTTTCAGGAGCTCAGAAGGTGGAGACCGAGACACTCAAGGGACATCACGGCAACCCAGTGGTGAAGATCACGGTCTTCCTGAACAAGAGAAAGGAGCTGGAAGATTTCCTTGAGAAGCTCAGAGATGTGGGTATCTTTTCGAGAATCCTTGCCTCGCTGGACAGAAGATTGGACGAGGAGGGGAGTCTCCACATGAGATTCTCAAAGCAGGCTGCATACAAAGGCACGATCGAGATGACCGAGAAACATGATGCGGTATCAGTTGTTGCCAAAGTGAGAGCTTACCCAGCCAATCGGGACGTGGCAATGGGAGTGCTGATGGAAACGCTGCGAGAGGAGTGATTCGTTGCACTTGACGGCTGAGCAGGAGGAGTTGTTGGAGAACGGCCGTTTCGGGGAAAGGAAGGCGATGGAGATACTCTGCGCTCTCGGCGACATCTTCGGCGCTGACCGTCTCGTTCCGATAAGCTCAGCGCACGTCAGTGGCGTCTCGTACAAAACGATAGGGGACGCTGGAATCGAGTTCCTCACAGACATGGCGCAGGGGACGAGAGTGAGGGCCAGAACGACTGCCAACCCGACAGCGATGGACAGGCAGAGATGGAAGGAGATGGGAATATCTGATGATTTCGCCCAGAAGCAGCTGGAAATCGTGGGGCTGTATGAGAAGATGGGTGTGGAGGAGTCCTGGACATGCACACCGTATCTTGCGGGCAACCGACCGTCCCGAGGAGATATCATCGCTTGGGCGGAGTCCTCAGCGGTGGCCTTCGCCAATTCGGTCATTGGGGCCCGCACGAACAGGGAGGGCGGGCCATCTGCGTTGGCCTCAGCACTGACGGGCCTCACGCCACGATACGGCCTTCACATCGACGACAACAGAAAGGCAACGGTGATCGTGGAAGTCTCAAGCCCGCTGAAGGGAAAGGACTTCGCCAGCCTGGGATGCGTAGTGGGGGAGTTTGCGGGGGACGGGGTCCCGTATTTCCGAGGCCTGTCCGCCAGCGAGAGTGAAATGAAGTCCCTGGGAGCCGCTCTGGCATCGACGGGCTCGATCCCCCTCTTCCACATTGAGGACTTGACTCCCGAGCACAAGAACGCGGTTGCCGACGAATTGGAGAGAATCGATATTGGCCGAGAGGAGCTGGATGAGAAGGCAGAGGAGCTGGGTACGGAGGAGGAGCCCGACATAGTTGCCATCGGTTGCCCTCACCTTTCAATGGAGGAGCTCAAGGACCTAGCCGGTCGTCGAATGAAGAAGAGGAAAGGGACCGAGATATGGCTATGCACGAGCCGCCATGTATACAGCCAGGCCAGAGGCCTTCTCGGCCAGCTGGAAGACATCGGAAAGGTGCTCTGCGACACGTGCATGGTCGTCTCCCCCATAGAAGACAGAAGCAGGGTGGTGGCAACGGATTCCGGAAAGGCCGCATTCTACCTCCCCAAGTTCTGCTCACAGGAGGTCGTGTTCGACGATGTCGGAAGTCTGATGAGGAGATTCCTGTGAAACTCACAGGTAGAAGGATATCGAGAGGCAAGGCGGAGGGTATCGGGTTGGTCTCGACTTCCCCTATCTCATTTCTGGGTGATGTCGACCCACAGAGCGGTCTGATAACAGACGACAAGAGCGATATCTCTGGTGAGTCCATCCGGGGGAAGGTTCTTGCATTCCCGTTCGGAAGAGGCAGCACGGTCGGGTCCTACGTCATGTACAGCACAAAGAGGAG
>JAJISH010000074.1 GCA_022848825.1 Thermoplasmatota archaeon | reverse complement strand
CACCACTGAACGCGGTGGACGGTCTCTTCGACTCCTCCGTCGAGGACGTGACGCTCAGCATCGACACCACCGGATGGACGATGGCGAACCACACGCTCTGCATATACGCGTGGGATATCGTACCGAACGAGAACACGACCTCAACGGAGTGCGTGAACATCGAGATACTGGCCGTGAAGCCGCTGGCGCCGATGATGACGGGAGCGGACCTCGTCAGTCCCGGACTGCCCGACGTAGAGATGCGGTGGGACCGGTCAGGGGACGATGGACTCGGAAAGGACGACGTCATCGAGTACGACGTTTACCAGGCGACGAGCTTCGCGGGACCGTACCTCTACGTCACGAGCGTGCCTGCGACGGACTCGCCGACGTACAGCTGGACATGCGTCGGCTGCGGCGTAGGCGATGCCAGCAACTACTTCTACTACGTCGAAGCTGACAACGGTGTCCTGACGGAGCCTACGCCCAACAAGGCGTCCAAGTTCACGCAGCCACTTACGGCCGCTGCCCAGCTGATATCCGTTCCGCTGGCACTGTCGAGCAACGACATCGCACTCGCCCTCCAGACGGTCCAGTTCGACATGGCCTACTACTACGATTCCTCGGACGCGAGCGACCCGTGGAAGTCCTACATGCCATTCAAGACGTACAAAGGCGATCTCTGGACCGTGGACAGGACGATGGCGTTCTGGGTCAACGTGACCTCGGCCAGCGATTTCGTCGTGGCGGGCCTCGTGCCTGACACGACTGCCATCACGCTGCGCGCGGGCTGGAACCTCGTCGGATTCCCGTCCTTCGCGAGCGCGTACACGGTCGCTGACCTGAAGGTCGACGTGAACGCCTCGAACGTCGAGGAGCCGGACCCGTTGGCGCTGCCCTTCTGCTTGAAGCAGATGATCGATTCGGACGTTCTTCTTGCGGGCCGCGGATACTGGATCGAGGTCCCCGAGGACACTATCTGGACAATTGTGAACTGAGCGTTGCGACCGGGACAAATCCAGCGTTCATGTTATATTACTAGAGAGCGCTATCGAACCTGATGAGAAGCGTGAGGGATTCCTTCGAGGACGTCAAGGACCTCGTCACCTACGACGAGTTCCGCGAGAGGATGTCGGACACGGTGAGCAAGTTCGGCGGCCTCCTTACGGAAGACGTCGCTGCCCTCCTCGTATTGGAGGAGCTGGGGAGATACGAGGTGACCTACGACAGCATCTCGGACATCCAGCCCGATCAGACTGTCCGCGTGCGGGGTGAGGTCCTCAGAGTCAGTCCCGTCAGGGAGTTCCGCAAGAGGGAGCGCCTTGGGCGGGTGGCGAACGTCACGATCTCGGACGGGAGCGCGGAGTGCAGGCTCGTCCTATGGGATGAGGACACTGAGCTGGTCTCGAATGGGGCGCTGAAGACCGGAGGAAACCTCAGAGTGATCAATGGCTACGCCAGAATGACCGACTTCGGACTCGAGATATCGAAGGGCAGGTTCGGAGCCGTTGTTGTGGAATGATTACATCATTCCTGGAGGCATGCCGCCCATTCCTCCGGGGCCACCTGCTCCTGGCGGGGGGCCCTCCATCTGCTTCGAGGCGATGATATCGTCTATCCTCAAGATCATGGCTGCGACGTCAGTGGCCGACTTGACCGCCTGGGTCTTCACGCGGATGGGCTCTATGACGTTCAGCTTGATCATGTCCTTGACCTTGCCGCTGTAGACGTCCACGCCCGCGTTCTTATTGGCCTTCTTGCCCTCGTGCTTCGACCTAAGCTCGATGAGCAGGTCTATGGAGTCCAACCCGGCGTTCTCGCCCAGCGTCCACGGAATGATCTCCAGAGCGTCCGCGAAAGCCTCGATCGCGAGCTGTTCTCTTCCGCCAACGGTGGAGGCGTAGTCCCTGAGTCTGAGCGACACCTCGATCTCGGTGGCTCCTCCGCCCGGTATGGCCTTGCCGTCCTCGATCGCGACACCGACGACCCTGATGGCGTCGTGCAGAGCCCGCTCGACCTCGTCGACCACGTGCTCCGTCCCGCCGCGTACGATGATGGACACGGCCTTGCTGTCCTTGCAGCCAGTGACGAACGTCATGTCATCGTCGCCAATCTTCTTCTCCTCGATCAGACCGGCCTTTCCGAGCTCCTGCCGACCGAGATCCTCGAGATTGGTGACTATCTTGCCACCCGTCGCCTTCGAGAGCTTGTCCATGTCGCTCTTCTTGATCCTTCTGAGCGCGTAGAGGCCATCCTTCGCCAGGTAGTGCTGGACGAGGTCGTCGATGCCCTTCTGGCAGAATACTGCGTTGGCCCCGCTCTTCTTCAGCTTGTCGACCATTCTCTTCAGGGTCTTCTCCTCTTCCTGGAGGAACCTCTCCATCTGGGACGGGTCGGTGATCTGGATCTTCGCGTCCACTTCGGTCTTCTTGATCTCGAGAGCGGAGTTGATGAGAGCGATCTTCGCGTTCTTCACCCACTTGGGCATCCGCGGATGGACCCTCTCCTTGTCGATGATCATGCCATCGATGAGCTCCGATTCGAGAACGGAAGCCCCGTGCTTCTTCTCGACCTTGATGTTGTCCGTGTCCGCGATGAACCTGCCGTCCCTCTCCTCGACGATCTTCGAAACGGCGTCCACGGCCATCGTTGCCAGGTGGTCACGAATGGCACCCATGCTGCGGCCGCCTATGGAGGTCGTGGCGATACTCAACAGCTTCTTCTTGTCGCCTCTCCTGACGTTCACAGCCATCTTGTCCAGGACGTTCATCGCCTTCTCGGCGGCCATCCTGAAGCCGTTCACCACGATCGTGGGATGAACGTTCTGCTCGATTAGATCCTCGGATTTCTTGAGGAGCTCACCAGCGAGAACGACAGCGCTCGTGGTCCCGTCGCCGGCCTCATCGTCCTGCGTCTTCGCGACCTCGACCACCATCTTGGCGGCTGGATGTTCGATGTCTATCTCTTTCAGAATCGTTGCACCGTCGTTTGTGATCACGACATCACCCATGCTGTCAACAAGCATCTTGTCCATTCCTCTTGGTCCAAGCGTGGACCGCACGGCTTCGGCGACCGCCTTTGCCGCGGCGATGCTGTTAGACTGGGCACTTCTTCCACGTGTTCTTTCAGTACCTTCCTTTAGGAGTATTATTGGTTGTCCTGCAAACATGCTGAACCTCCTTCAGAGTCCCTATGTTTGTTCTTCTATATAAATCATTACATTGGGGTTGCAGCAACGAACGGACCACCTACAGCAGGCCCAAACATCAGAACATTCTGATTATTCAGAAAAGCATAAATACTCTGAGAGACGTATCACAGCGAGGCGAGGAACATGGGAACGGAAAGCGAGAACGGTTCGTGCTGCGGATCCTCGGACAAGGAGACCGCCTGCTGCAAGGTGGAGTCGGTGGTGAGCATCGATGAAAGGGGGCAAATGGTGCTCCCCAAGGACATCAGGGACAGGGCGGGGATCGGCGCCGGAGACAAGTTGGCAGTCGT
>JAJISH010000073.1 GCA_022848825.1 Thermoplasmatota archaeon | reverse complement strand
CGGGTCATCGCGGTCGGTGAAGTCGATCACTTGAAGCGTCCTGTCGGACGACGCGAGTATCCTGTCCGCGTGATGGCGTGTCCTCGTTATGGACGAGGGAGTGTTCACGATCCCCCTCACCGTCAGGTCACCTGAGGAGAGGTCGAAGTCCACGAGCTGTATCGCGTGCGCAGTCCTCCACCACTCGTTCCTGTCCACGAAGCTCGAGGTGAAGGGAACGACCACGAGTTCCTGATCGTCCATCACCGACAGCTGCTTCGGGTCCCAGTTGGCGGAGGACCAGCTCCAGCCCTCGCCGATCGTGACACGGTCCATCAGCACCGCGTTGTACGGGTCGCTCACATCGAACAGCGAAAGCGCCACCTGCAACTCCTCCGCGGTGTCGTCCACGCCGAGTGCCAGAATCCTGTCCCCGCGGACCTCCATGTGCGTTATCCATCCGGGGATCTCCAGCACGTCGAGCGGGTCTATCCTCTCGGGAAGGTGTATCGTGTAGGCCCTTTCTCCCGCGAATCGGGTCGCCATCAGTGTCCCTGCATCATCGATGAGCAGGTTCCCGAGCAACGAGAGGTTGGCGGGGTCGCTGACGTCGAGTATCCACAGCTCGGACTCGCCCAGCTCACCCCAGCCCCAGTAGTGTGTTATGAAGCGGAACATACCGTCGTAGTAGTCCATCTGGTATCTGTCATCGAGGAACCCGTCTGCGTCGTAGTCGCCCTCGACGCTCATCTGGCCCGACGGATCCGATATGTCGACGTACACTATCGCCGTCGTCGGCCCGCCTCTGAGCTCATCCCCCCAGTCGGGCTGGGCAATGAAGATGGCGCTCTCCGTCACGTGAACCTGATTGTAGCTTCCGTTGAAGTCGATCGTCATCACCTCACTGACGTTCGTCGGATCGGAGATGTCGAAGGACGTGACGTGCGTCGTGTCCTCGCCCTCGGGGGAGAACCACTTCCACATGTAGTCGTTCGAGGCGGCGTAGATGACGTTTCCGACTCTGCGGGTGTCCTGTACATATCCGGGTATGCTGAGCTTGTCCACGATCTCTGGCGCCGTGAGGTTCGAGATGTCCACGACCACTATCTGGCTGCCTATGTGGAAATCACACACCTGGCGCACGTTCTCGAGCAGGTAGAGGTCGTACCAGTACTGATACCTGGCCTGCACGACGAGGTACGCGTTGTCCCCGACGATGTACATCTCCACGGGCTCGCCGTAGACCCTCGCCCGCCCGAGGACATCGGGCTCGTCAGGGTTCGAGACATCCACGATTATCAGCCCGCGGTACGGGTTCAGGATGAAGTACGTGTCCCCGACAAGCTTGACTATGTCCGCCTCCTCCACATCCCGCGGCGGAACCATGTTGGACTCTTCGGCACCGAGAAGGGCCACGTCATCCATAGTCCGCATTAGGCCGTCCTCGTAGTACGGCCCCTGCATCTGCAGCTCAGGATGCATGTTCACGTATTCCTGCGCCTCCTCCAGCGGGGCGTACCGCTTGATCTCGTCGATCGGGAGCTCCGTCACGAACTCGCCCGCTTGGCACGCGTCCGCGCCCACGTCAGCCGCAGGGAGCGTGATCACCAGCCCCTCGTAACCGGGGATGTCGGGATAGCTCGGCCCGCTAGGTTCGGCGGGGTTCATTAGTACGATGAGCCCCACGGGAGCCAGGACCGATGCAATCACGACCACGCTCAGTATCAGAGCCAATCTCTTGCCTGTAAACCAACTGCCCACATTCTCACTATCTTCGCTCATTCAATACCTCCGTTATCTTCATGAATGCCTATGATCGTCATGTCTCGAGGACCTCCTCCATCGCCTCCTCGCCCTTGTCCAGCAATTCCACCTTGCCGTTCGCGGCATCGATGAGCTCCAACTCGCGAAGGACCTTCACGTTGTAGTGCACCCTCTGCCTGGAGGTTTCGAATTGCTTTGCGATCTCCGATTGGGTCATCGGCCCGTCGGCCCTCAGCACGTCAAGTATGGCATACTGCAGTCGTGACAGCACGAGCCGCTTTCCCGTCACAGGCGCCCCGCTCAGGTAGAGCTTCTTGGCGCGCGACGGGCCGATCAGCTTCGTCAACCGGGTGATACCGCCCCACGAGGGAATCAGCCCGAGCGACACTTCGGGCAAACCGAGCCTGGCGGTTTTCACGGCGACCCGAAAATCGCACGCGATCGCCAGCTCCAGACCGCCGCCCAACGCAGCGCCGTTGATCGCCGCCACCGTGATCGACGGCAGCGACGCCAGATCGTGTA
>JAJISH010000072.1 GCA_022848825.1 Thermoplasmatota archaeon | reverse complement strand
CGACATGGGCTCCCTTGGCGGGTTCAAGGAGGTCGCCGGCGTCCACTACAGGACGGACCACGATCTGAGCGGCCACGAGAAGGAGTCGCACGAGAAGATGAGCGTCTCCAGCGGGGGAAGGCGGTTCATTCCTCACGTGCTCGAGCTGAGCTTTGGTGTCGACAGGAACGTCTGGTCTCTCCTGGACACGTTCTATGAGAGGAACGAGAGGTCCATCTTGAAGCTCCCACCGCCGCTCGCGCCGATCGAGGCGGGAGTGTTCCCGCTCCTGTCAAAGGACGGTCTGCCGGAGCTGGCGCGGGAGGTCTACACCCGCCTGAGAAAGGAGTTCGACTGCTTCTACGACGCCTCCGGGTCGATAGGGAAGAGGTACGCCAGGATGGACGAGATCGGCACGCCGTACTGCATCACGATCGATCACGATTCGCTGAAGGACAACACCGTGACGGTCAGGGAAAGGGACACGACGGACCAGATCAGGGAGGGGATCGACGCCCTGCCGGACGTCCTTCGGAAGCTCCTGAGGACCTTCTGACCTCCGCCGAAAGGAACAGTTATCAAACCTGAAAATCAGAGTCTATGCTTTTAATAGCGGCAGGGGAGATTGAGCTATTGCCCAGGTTAGTCCACATTGGAAAGGGTAGCTGGAATGGTAATGACACTTCGGTCAGGGACAGTAGTGAGGTCTTGCGTTGTCCTCTTTCTCGTAATCCAGCTGTTGTTCTTCTCGCAATTCCTTCACACATCATCCGGCCAGGACATCATTTTCGACCACAACGAGATATGGGGGAATGGCACGTACAACGTGGTCTCGAAGAGCAACGCGGTTGCCCAGTCCTTCGTGGCATCCAGTCACTACACGCTCACGAGGATCAGTCTGCACGTCAAGGCGACCAAGGTCGCGGACCTGAACGTGACCCTGCAAACCTCGAACTTCGGCCTGCCCTCTGGGGCAGAGATCGGGTATTTCGACGCGACCTCATCGCCACCATTGGTCACTCACGAGTGGATGGACTTCCATGCCCTCAACGATATCGACATAGTGGAGAGCACGGAATATTGGATAGTCACGAGATGCTCTGAGGCGATGCCCAACGGGTACTGGTGGTACACGTCCGACGCGGACGCCTATCCTCAGGGACTGATGGCGGTGGATGACACCGGAGCAGGTCTGGTCTGGTCGCTGAACTCCGCGGACGATGAGATGTTCCGAATCTGGGGATCCCCTCTGAGTTCCACTCTGTATTTCGACATAGTCGTCGACCGGGAGACCGCGGAACCCGGGGACACTCTGAGGTTCACGATCTTCTTCAATAACACTGGCAACGCGGATTCCGCGAAGGTGTGGATAAATGACAGCCTTCCGTCCGGACTGGAGTATCTGAGCGACACGGCCAGCAATCTTCCCTTCTATTCCGGAGGATACCGAAACGGGGGTGACCTCCATTACAACTTCACGGACGTGCCGCCCGGCAGCCATTTCTTCGTTCTGAGAGTTGAGGTCAACGAGTCGGTTCCCTTGGGTTCTGAATTGACCAACTGGGCGTACATGGATTACACCGATTCCAAGGGGTTCTACGTTTCCAGCCTCGGTGACGGGGCAACATGCAGGATCGAGTATCACGAGCCGAGCATCACCGTGGAAGCCGTCGCGGACAAGGATGAGGTCGAAGGCCAGGATGTGCTCACATACACGATCTACTTCAACAACACGGGCGCCGGGACGGCGAATCGGGTCTGGATAAACAGCACCATACCCGGGAACGTGGAGTTCCTCACCTCGAGCCCACCACCCGCGCTGAACGACGGTCGGGACATCCGCTTCGCTTTCGACGGCGTGGCTCCGGGTACGCACAGTCTCACCCTGGCGGTAGTGATTGAGGACGGACTCCCGGGGGACACGACGTTCGTCAACAGCGTTGTACTCAATTACACGAACTCGCGAGACATCCCGCGGGAAGGGTCCTTCGACAGCGTCATCTCGGTGATGGTCAATGCTGGCTCGGAGGGCGGTGAGGAAACGCCCATGTCATCCTCCCTCATCTTCTCGATTGTCATCGTCGTTGGTTCGATCTCGGCGGGGGCCACATTCGTGGTGTTGAACAGAAGGAAGCCGGTCATAGATGAGGTGTTCTTCCTCCACAGGAGCGGGGAGCTGATTAGGCACTACACGCGACGGATGAAACCCGACGTGGACAGCGACATCCTCAGCGGGATGCTCGTAGCGGTCCAGGACTTCGTCAGCGACACTTTCAAGTTCAGAAAGGGAGAGCTGAACCAGCTCAAGTTCGGAGAGTACCACATCTCGATCATCCGCTGCAAGAGCGCCATCCTGGCGGCAGTGACAGCGGGACCGGAGCCCAAGAAGCTGGAATCCCAGCTGCGGGATGTCTGCAAGGAGATAGAGACCAAGCTCGGGGACAAGCTTAAGAAGTGGTCTGGAATGCCAGATGAACTGAGCGATGCGGATGAGATCGTCAAGAAGCTGATCATAGATAAATACTGAAGAATCGGAGGTCGTGTGAATGGCGCTATCCGAAGAGGCGTTGGGAATCGTCGTGATAGGCATATTCGCGATACAGGGAATGTGGCTCGCCTTCCTGACGTTCATGATGTACAGGAGGCGGAGGACCCAGGAAGCGAAGCTCAGGAGATGGATGGAGAAGCCCACGATCGTTGACGAGATCTTCCTCCTGCA
>JAJISH010000071.1 GCA_022848825.1 Thermoplasmatota archaeon | reverse complement strand
CGTGGAAAGCGTGACGCCATCGTGCATCTCCTTCTCCACCAGGAACAGGGACGTGAAGCCCATCTTCTCCAGCTTCGCCTTCGTGCTCTGAGCAAACCCGTAGACCTTCTGGATGTCGTACTCGTTCAGAGCGGGGGAGAGTATCTCCACGACGGCCCTCTTCTCCGTGCTCTCGTCCAGGTCGGCAATGGCCCGACTGAACGCGATCCCGACGTTTATCAGGTCAACGGAGCACCTGAGGACGCCCTTGTCCTCCTCTATGTCGATGATGGCCTTCTCCTTGTGGGAGTACCAGTCTATGATCCTCAGCAGCCGCTTCTTCATGAGGTCCTCGGCGTCGATGTCAACCGCCAGCATTCCCCGCTTGAACTCCGCTGGCGAGACCGAGGACAGAGCGACGATGACAGCTTCGCCCTTCTGGATCCCCTCCTTCAGGAAGCTCAGCGCGAGGTCGTATTTCTCATTCCCCGATGGCCCTTGCACTGCAACCGACATCTTTCGTGGAATTCCCCCCTCGATGAGGGAGTCAACGATCTCGATGCCTATTCTGGCTCTCCCGACCATCCTACACCACCTTCTCCCCGGACATGACCTCGATTCCTCTCGGAGTGATGAGGAATGGATGCTTCGCGGTGTCGTGCTTCGTGAACCTCATCTTCCTGACCGTCAGGGTCCGGCGAAGCTCTCCTCTCACATCCTCCAATCCCAGGACTATGAAGGAATCCGCCACGAACTGCTCCACCCCGAACCTCGTGAGGCACTGATCCTCCAACGACTCGGTGATCAGAATGGTCGTCAAATCCTGCTGTCGCAGGTAGCGTGAGAAGATGAACAGCTCCTCTCTGAACTCCTCCACGTTTCGGTAGTACAGACTGACGATTGGAAGCGAGTCCAGGACGAGCCTCTTGGGCTTCGTTTTCGCGATGAAGCTCTCGAGGAAGTCCATGATCTCCCTGAAGCTGACGACTCCCCGGTCCTGCTCGGTCCTCATCTCGCCCAGATCGATGAGGAAGAGCCTTCCTTCATTCTCGGGCCCATCCAGGTCCATCTCGAAGTGCCTCATGGCGCGGATGATGTTCTCGCGGTTCTCCTCCAGAACGAGGTAGAGGCCCGCGTCGCCGTTGTCCCTCGCGCCGTTGAAGAAGAACTGGGTCGCGAGCAGCGTCTTCCCGCTTCCCGCCGGACCAGAGACAAGGTTGACACTGTTCGTGGGGAATCCGCCCCTCGCAAGGACATCCAGTCCCGCGATGCCGGTCTTGACCCTAGACTCGTTTCCTGTCATACCCAGCGTCCTCTGGAAAGACATCCAGCAGTCCATACTCCGTCGCCAGGCTCGAAGCCCCCTTTGGCGGCGCCCTCAAAGCCAGCTGGAAAATCCTGTTGGCCGTGGTTGGTCCAACTCCTTCGCTGCACAGCCCGAGAACCCTCTCGAAGACGGTGGTGAACGCCCTCTTGAGACCGATCAGGTCACACTGGAGCTCACCGCTTTCGATGGCTTCCCTCAGTTTTCTGAAGGTCGAGGCGTGTCCTCCCTTGATGTCGATGTACGCAACGATGTCTGAGATCTCCTTCTCAGCAGAATCCTGAAGCTCAGAGAGTGCCTCTTCCACAGCGGGGTTTATGATCGCCCACCCGATCTTCTCGGTCTTCTTGATCATCCCGAAGAGGACCGATGAGTAGAACTCGCACACGGGGACGAGGTCGTCGTCCTGGCTGTCCCGTATGTCGATGTCCAGGGATATCCTCGGGCTCCTGAGCCTGTATTCATGGGCCTTCCTCGTCCTGCAGTCCCTGGTTCGTCTGTCGAGTATGCCGACCTCGTGCAGCTTTGTCAAGTACTTCGAGGCGGTCGTAGTGTGTATCTCGAGCTCGGACGCTACGTCGCTGGCGATGGACCAGCCCTTCACATGGAGCAGTTTGAGTATGGGCAGTCCGTGCCCTCCTGCGAGTATGTCCACAGTCTCTTTGAAATGTTCTCTCTTCATGTCGGCCCCGCTAAGTTCTAATCTCGTTAGAGTGGCTTCTGAAAGCTCTAAGAAGAATAGAATGTTGATATATATGTAAACTGACTGATAATTATCACAGGTGATAATCCACTTCCCCACATGGCCAGGGACAAGCACGACTCGCTGGCACCGACAACCAGTGGCCATCACCTGATTGACAAAGGGTTAAATCGAAATGCTCATATCCATGATGTGTGAGCGTAAGGCAGATATGGAAGATCGAGTCCGAGGAACGACTGGATCACATCCATCTTCTGGCGGGGGAAAGGGGGATACTCATCTCCAGCGGTTCG
>JAJISH010000070.1 GCA_022848825.1 Thermoplasmatota archaeon | reverse complement strand
ATGGGTACACCTGCAAGTGGTTCCCTAGATCCCAACTCCCAACCCGCCAAACAAGAAAGCCGTGAGTGCGAGAACCATCGCCGCTTTTGACAGGTTCGAGGACAGTGACGGATTGCCAGTCATGTAGGCCATGCTTGCAATGAAAACGGTGTCCGCCACCAACACCAACCCGAGATAGGACAGTCCGAACGTTCCCATGAAGAAGAGAACGAGGCTCAAGACGATGGCGATGGCATAGAAGAGCCGGGCGAGGTTCGCGGATCTGCCAGGGCCCAGCGACATCGGAAGTGTCGTCCTGTCCCGGTCGCCCCTCAGATCCTCTATGTCCTTCGTGATTTCCCTTCCAAGTGTCGAGAGGAAGGCCAGGGCCGCCAGGACAGTCACCCTCAAGAGCGCTTCGGCCTCGCTGTCGTAGACCGCAACGCCTCCGAAGAGAAAGAGGCCCCCGACAAGCCAGCTGATCTGCAGGTTACCGAGGAAGCCCTTCCTTTTCATCTTTCTCTCGTAGCTGACCATCACTACTGCGCTGATTGACACGACGGCAAGCGATTCTAGATTGATGAGCAGCCCGAGTAGGAACGTGGGAACGAAGAGGATGACTGCGAGAGTCAGCGCGTTGCCCCGCGCAATGAGACCGGAAGGGATCGGTCGCTCAGGATGGCTGACCTTGTCCACGTCATGGTCGTAATAGTCGTTCAGGGCGTTTCCTGCCCCCACGAACAGGAACACCACACAGCAGGCCAGTGCGAGGTTAACGAGTGCGGCATGTTCGAAGACAGAGTAACCGACGGCCACCAATCCAGCCACTGCGACCGCTCCGCTCGCAATCAGGCAGTTCCCAGGCCGGATGATGGTCACGTAGGCTCTGGCAGACATATCTCACCAACTGAAAGGCACTCATCCGCTTGGAATCGACGGACGAAATATCTTACCCGAGTATATCTTCTCCCGCTTGTCCTCCGCGAGGATCTGCTTGCTTATCATCACCTTACCATCATCGATCTCGATGACATTGAAGGAGTTCGGAATCGCCGTCCGCTCGCATGACACGGTTCCAGCGGTCGAGACGATGAGCCCGTTCAGGTTCCACACCCAAGGCGTGTGCTTGTGACCAGTGAGCACCAGCGGGATTCCGTAGTCGAAGAGCTTGAAGAGGACTTCGCCCGAGTCCACGAGGACATTCCGCTCCCTTCCAGTGTTTGGTACCGGAACGAGGTGGTGGTGAAGGAACACGATGGGCAGGTGCTCCGATTGGGCGTTCTCCAGCTGCTTTCCAAGCCACTCTGTCTGATCTCTCCCAACGTGCCCTTCATCGATGTCGGGCTCGGAGCTGTCCAACCCCGCCAGGAGGAGGTTATCGTGCTCCTGAACGAACAATCTGGAGGGCCTCTTCCACAGACTCTCGAAGACCTTGAAACCCTCGTGCCGCGCATCGTGGTTCCCTGGGACGGTGTAGTACGGCTCGTTCAGCATGTCGAGATAATGAAGCGCTTGCTCGAACTCGCTCTTCAGACCCCAGTCCGTGAGGTCTCCGGTGACGACGGTCAGATCGGGATCGAGCTTCTTCACGAGCTTGACAGCCTTCTCGAGGAAGTCCTCCTTGAACATCCAGCTTCTTCCGCAATGGAGGTCCGAAATGTGCGCGATTATCATCGGGCATCGATTACGGGCCTCCTTTCATATACTTTTCGCCCCCAGCATCGGACATGTTGGCGGGCAGGTTTATAATCCAAGCCTGCCTTTGTTCCGCCGAGAGTGT
>JAJISH010000007.1 GCA_022848825.1 Thermoplasmatota archaeon | reverse complement strand
TGATCCTGTCTCGCCATATCATCTGAGAGTGCTCGGGGATGGAGAGATGCTGCAAGCCGGATACGGATATTGGGTGGAAGTTCAGGTGGACGCTGACTGGATAGTCGAAGTGTCGTAGTCCGTAAGGAAGTGCGACCTTTCTCCCGAGACGATTTCATGAGACCGGGCGGATTCCTTCAGAAGGATTACATGTTGGCGGCACTGGGGCAAAGCCTAAGTTCTCATGATGGGATTATGCGACAACATGGAGGGAAGAAGGAAGCGCTTCTCCCTCGGATACAGCTATGCTCCACGGTCGGCTGCCCTGGGAGGAGAAGATCGCTTCATTGAACTGATGAGGAATGTCGGTGCAGACCATGTAGAGGTCATTCTTGAAGACATAGCCCTCGCGAAGCGTATCACGATGAAAGGATTCTCTGTTAGCTTCCATTGTCCAGGATGGTGGGACACGTGGGGAAAGGGTGAGGACGTCGCGACGGAGTGGTTGCTCAGTCTCCTTCGCCCGATGTCACAATTGGAATGCAGCACCCAGATAGCATTCGTTTGGCATGCTGCCATGGCTCCTCCAGAATCCGTCACGCGCTCGACACTATTCTCGGATTCTGCAAGCTTCTTCAAGCTGGTGAGGAGACTCACCGTCGAGACTCTGGACAATGCCGATATATGCCTGGAGAACCTGACCCATGGCGCAAGCAAGACACGGATAGGCGACACACCTGAGGAGTTGATAGAGCTCAGGAGGGCAATAGGACATGACGATGTCAGGTTCTGCTTCGACATCGGGCATTACATCATGGGCTTGCGTACCCTTCCGGAAAGGACCATTCCAGGAGAGTTCTTGGAGAATGTGGCCATTGTTCACTTACACGGTGTTGAAGGGAAGGACCGCCCCAGGGAGAAGTGGTGGGATCACTACTGTCTGAAGGAGAACAGCGTCCCCTGGGAGAATCATTTGCAGGCTCTGCTGGATACTGGATGGCGTGGGACGATTGTGCTCGAAGCCTGGAGGGACTTGGAGGAGGAACCTTCGATTGCGCGGAGGCAGATAGGAGAGACCTTTCAAGTGGCTTGGAAATTCCTAGAAGGGGCGACCTAGGTTCCCCTCCGCATCGGAATTCAGCATGTCCACGAATCACTTTCTTCTATCAGATGTGCATGGACTGAGTTGCTGCTTTCTTACCGCTAGTCAGTGCAATCTTGTCCGTCAAGAGCCACGCGTCGTTGGGATTGTCTAATATATATCTCCGGAAGGCTTCCAGGCCTTTCTCAAGGGCAGATTGATCGACAAGAGTGAGAACAGATGTGCACTGCAGTCCGGCATTCTCCAGCCTCTCTTCTGCAGACCTGTAGGTCTGTTGCACTATGACTTCTGTCGACAAGTCATTGAACCCAGCTACTCTGAACCACTCCTCGACCTGCTCAACAGTTGGCGTTCGAGCTTCATCGATCTCGACGCATCCTGGGAAGAATGTGTGTTCCGGGTCGTCACGAATGTCCTCCATGGGGCCGTAGCGATTGAGAATCACGCCTCCAGGTCTCAATACACGAAAGCATTCTCTTATGACGTCCAGAGGATCGTCCAAATGATGAAGAAGATGTGACATGAACACCGCAGGCTCTGCTGG
>JAJISH010000069.1 GCA_022848825.1 Thermoplasmatota archaeon | reverse complement strand
TTCCGACGACCTCGGGAGTCAAGGATATCTCTGCCCGGATCGTCTCTCCCGCTTCTATCTTGACCTGACCAGTCGGAATCAGACCAGACTCATTGTAGAATCTGACTGTGCCACCGATCTTCGTCTCCTTGTCGCCTTCTTTCAGATAGAAGTCCACGCTGATGCTGTCAGCGGTCGCATGGTTCTGCTTGTTGGTGACGTTGACGGACAGCTTAATGCTCTGACCTTCCTCGACGCTCTTGGGTTCACTGTAGAACGTCGCTGACAGGACCTCCAGATCGGGTCTCGAGGACGCGTCTGCGATGACCTTGACGGTCAGGGTGCTGTTCCCGGCGTTCCCTGCCCTGTCCGTTGCATTGACAGTGACGTTGTATGTGTCGATTATCGTGAAGACGTGCGAAACGTTGTAGTTCCCCAGCTGCGCGGCGATTACAGTTCCGTCTCCGAAGTCCCAGTCGAACGTGAGGTTGTCGAGGTCATCGTGGTTGTCCGCTGACTCGCTGGCATTGAAGTAGTACGTTTTGTTCTCGATAGCGGAAGTCGTGGGAATGTAAGTGTCGTTCAGTAGGATGATGCGTGCCGATGGGGGTGAGATATCGTGCACGATGAAGTCGACCGTGGCGTTAGAGCTCCAGTGGCCGACAGAATCGGCCACGGTGAGGTTCACCGTGTAGTTGCCAGGACTGCCGTAGGAGTACGTGAAGCTTGAGACGAACCTGTCCCAGATTCCATCGCCCTCAAGGTCCCACTTCCAGTCCTTGATCTTCCCTTCGGTTGACCCATACATGAGGTCTGTCGATTCCACACTGTCGAACTTGATCGCCATGCTTTCGTTGACGTCAATCGTCTGACCATTGGCATTGTCCATGGCCCAATCGATAGAGGTGATGTTGACTGAAACCACGGCACTCGGGTCGAGCTCATCAACGAATATCGTTGCTTCCCGGTAGCTTATGTCGCCACCCGGGTCCAGGCCCGACTCGGATATGGTCAGGTTCACCGTATACGTGTTACCCGTCGTGTAGTTGTAGATGGCCTCTATTCCGTACCTCGTGCTCTGACCTGGATTGGAGGTGTCGAATATCCACGTGAAGTTCGCGTGCGGCGAGACGAGTTTTGTTGAAGTGCTGTTGTCTATCGAGGTCGCTGCGGAGAAGGTTATGTTCAGTTCCGCGGGAACCGTCGCATTGTAGTCCTCATATGTGATATCCTGCGGGATGGAGACGCGGTCCAGCGGGTCGATCACCTCGATCTTGGCGACTCCACCCACGGAGGGGCGAACCGTCATATCGACCGAGACAGGTCCGCCCGAACCTTGCGGCGGGTCGATCCTGATCGTGAGGAAGCCTGCGACGTGTATACCTGATATCGTCTCGTTCTCCACCATCTCGTATCTCTCGTCATCCTGCGTGGGCAGATCGATGCTGTATGTGCGGTTCTTCTCCGTCTGGTCCATGATGCTTGTGTCGTATTCCACGTACTGTGTCAGCTTGTATTCGTCCAGTCCCGACTCGATCCCGCTCGTGTTGTACTGGGCGGAAGTCCTAACCCAGAAGGGCTCAGTTGACTCGACAGGTCCAGCCGACAGTGTTACGGTCACAGAGTTGCTGTCGTGGTCGGACACGAATTCGTTGCCGTCGATGAGGAAGAACTGGTCCGTGACCACATATCTGGGCCCCTTCGCATCTATCCATGTGATGAAATCTGCGATTTCCAGAAGATCGAGAGTTCCGTCCCCGTTTCCGAGCACGATATCGATCTGCATTCGCACGTTGTGGAGCTCGGAGCAGTCCATGCCCCCCAAGTAACTCTCGCTGTTGAGTTTCCAGGCAGTGTCGACGTTGATGATGTTCCAGTCGTTGTCGTCGAATGAGATGTTCGTGTATACGCGCTCTTCCTCAGAGACTTCGAAGTACTGGTCATAGATCGGGACGCTTGAATCGATGACGGTGACAGAGGGTAGCGTCACGGTCTTGTAGCCGTCTATCCTCGTCACAACGTAGAACTCGCCAGGATAGGCGCCTATGCTGAACTCGGGTCCTGTGGAGGCCGTGCTCGTTATCACCCTGCCATTGCTGGCGTCATAGAGTGCTGCGTGAATGGGTCTGTCCGATATTCCGGTGCCTCCGTCGGCCCTTCTGGCGCGACCGCTTATCGTGTATTTGAACAGCTCAAGGTCCGCCCTGGTGCCTCCCGCGAGCTGGACCTTCTCGTCCACGACCGTGTGTAGAGCCACGTAGCTGGCGTTCACGACGTCGAAGACGTACACCGGCTGTGTGAACCATACCTCTCCGTTTGCGTTGTACACGAACGAGAAAACCTCAGGGATGTTTATCCATATCCTCAGAGTGCCAAACACTGGAGGCCAGGCGAGTGTGGAAGTGTTTGTGAGAACCTCATACTCGACTGGGGTCCCGCCGCCAGGGGTGTAGTTCGCCCAGATCAAGGATCCGGGAGCAATAGTGACATTGTAGGTCACAACACCGGTGACATTGTCTAGCACGTAGTTCGCGGGGGGCCACAAAGCCCCATCTAGGTAGAGATCGTAGCTGCCGATATCGATGTTGCCGTTGGAGAGTGTCCCTCCGATCTCGTTGCCCAGTGCGCCAAACGTGAGCGTCTCATCCATGACCGGCACTGTGTATGCGTAGTCGGCCGTTATGATGTCTGTGACATCTATCGTCAGGAAGAAGCTCACGGTCCCGTTGAGGTAGTCTATCTGGTAGTCCGGGGCGGTTATCGGAACGTCGTTCAGGTACAGAGTCTCGGACGCGGGGATCACATTCGTGTGCTTGAGGTTGCCGATGATGTTGTTTGGCGATACTATCACGGTCTGGAACGTCGGTGAATAGTCCAGATGGGAGACCTCGATCTCGTATTCTCCATCATAGGTCTCCATCGAGTACCATCCCTCTATGTCCAGACCACAGTACCAGCTGTGGGTCGGAGACGTTGAGTGGTGCCTGTGATCGGAGATCTGCCAGGGATCGCCCACGGGCTGGAAGGTCCATCCGCGTTGATTCCCGATTTCCGCATCGTCGCTCCAGATGGTCTCGCCCGCCGCCTCGATGAGGATGAGGTCTATGTACCAACCTTCCTCGATTGTCGTGGTGTCGCTTGTGAATCTGAAAGCGAACTGGATCGTCTCACCCGCATAATCGGTGAGGTCTGCTGAGACGGACTCGAAGAAAGTGTCTGACCCGGCAACTCCAGTGAAACCGGGTTGACCTTCGACGACGCTCGGGTTGGGATAACCTCCAAGCGGGTCCAGGACATTCCAACTTCCTCCACTGTCCGTCGATACCTGTATGTTTCCTCCATCCTGTCCATTTTCCATTCTGTACCAGTGCCTGAATCTTAGCCTGATATTGAGAACATCCGGAATCGGAATCTCAGGAGATATCATCCACTTATCTCTTCGGTTCTCGTACTCGTGTATGGGAGCGGTCACCTGTGATATCTCGAAGTCGTTCATCGTGTCGCGGAGTGTGACGGTTGCATCGTTGATTGGCAGTCCGTCCATACCGTCAGTCACGGCACCACGAATCGTGGCGTTCATGTCTCGCGACTTCAGACCGATGTGTCCCATGTCCTGGTTTTCGTCGTGGACTCTGACGATCACCGTTTCGTTACCGAAGAACACGCGGCCCTCTTCGAGCTGCTTCCCAGGCGACTCTATCTGTATCAAGTAGTAGCTCGGCTGAGATATCTCGAACTCGAAGTAGCCACCACCAAAGGTGTCCATCGAAACGGGATCCATGGAGGAAACATCATGCAGATCGACCTGTACGTCATCTAGTCCCGACTCGAGCGGCTCGTCCCAGACTCCATCTCCATTCATATCGTCGAAAACCCAGCCGTACACGACGACTGTGTCTTCCTGCGCTCTCAAGTTCTGGCTCGGCGTCACGACCATAGTGCCTAGCATCAGCAGCAAGACTATGGCAGTGACTGTCATGCTCGAGTTTCGGGTCTTCATATCCGTTTTCCTCCGATATGCTATCGTACCCAATACTGGGTTGCCGATGGCGAGGCTAACGCATGTAAACTATGTTTCTATTTAAATCTTTGTGGGTGAGATGCACCGCTGGAACTGACGGAATCTTAGTACTGGCTGTTCAAGAATCGGACCGCTTTTTCAACAAGGATTGGCATACGACGGCACTCGGTCTATTCGGCCTCCGCGGCCTTCACTGACCACCAAGCTTCGTCGGGAAGGTCCTCGTACGTGACTTCCTTCGTCTTCCTCTCCTTCTCCAGGTTCCTCTCCACTTCGCTGGCATCGATCTCCCAATAGAAAATCCTCCACGACTTCCCGCTGGAGAGTATCTCTGAGTCGACGTTCGAGTTCAGAAGCGCGGCATCGTGCAGTCTGTAGAAAAGCTTCCTGTCCTCAGAATCGATTGCGTTGTCCACAATGACGTTTTCGTAGCCGAAGTACCTGAGCACCCTGTCAGCCATCTCCAGGGCCTCGTCAGGACTGACCTCGAGAGCGTTCTCGATAGCGACCTTCAGCTTGTCACGTGTAACAACCATCATTATAATCTCTGTTGGCTCGCTTATATCAACTTTGTGGAACGGCTTCTTGTAAGACGGGCGTTCCGAGTGCATCTGGAGCCAAGTCTGGCTCCGCTCCTGCGATGTCCTATTATCAACTTTGATTCTAGTGCCCGACGGCTTATATACCGACAAAACCGATTTCTTGGTCAAGTGGGATTGGGATGAAGCGCAGAAGCAAGAAGAGACTGCTGGAGTTGAAGGAGAACATCTCCTTCGTGCACCTCAACGTGAGATCTGGATACATCTCATACATCGAGGTCCCATCGAAGGGGTCCAAGCCTCGCGTCAAGGGCGTTCTGCTGAAGGGCAAGGACGCGGTGACGGAAGCCCAATGATTCTGTGAACTGCTCCGAAAGATTATTATTGCCATGGCAATATCATTACTGCATGGAAGAGGAGGAGCAGGATGAGACTCCTCTCGAAGAGCCGCTGAGGATCCGGGAGTATTCTGAGCCTCGACAACATGAGACCTGCATGGTCTGTGGACAGGAGAAGGAGCCCTACATTCTAATCGAGTATGAGAACAAGGCCGAGTATACGTGTGAGGAATGCTACAAGAAGAGCGTCGGCGAGCCCGTCACGGGCGTCTTGGAGTGCGCAGAGTGCGGAGGTGACGTCGAAGATGCGGACGACTTCTGCGCCAAGTGCGGCGCCAAACAGAAGCAGAACTGTCCGGATTGTGGGGAGAGGATCTCAAGCAAGGATGCCTTCTGCGGCAAGTGCGGCGCGAAGCTATGATCTCTTCCTAGCGATGCTCCTCTCGGGCGCACTGTAGATCTTCAGAGGAAGAGGGCCGTCCTCGTCTATCTCGAAGGACCCGAGCCCGACCTCGATTCTCCCCACGCTCTCTTTGAACCTGTCCAGCATCCGGGAGGACAGAAGCTTCCACATGAGATAGGCAGAGTCGTCGATCATCTCGTTTCTCAGGGCTTCCAGTATCTCGGACTCCTTCTTACTGGAAGTGTACACAACGGGACTGAGGTTGATGTGGACCTCGACCATTATCTTGTCATCCTCCTCGGCCGCCCTAAAGACGTTTCCCTTGCCGCGAGAGTCCACAGCGGGAGACGACAACCTCCCACCCTTCTTCGGCAGGTTCCTGACCCTGAGGGAATTCACATCGATCGTCGAGTCGATGTGTTCAGCGAGATCCCGACCTAGCTCCCTCATCAAGCGGGGAAGGGCCTTCCTGTCCATCGCTCGCACAAATGAGATGTCGATTTCCGTCTGGTGGGCATCCATCGCGTCGGAGTATGAAATGCTGTCCACGATCCTGGGAGATGCCCTCTCCACCCGATTCCGCATGACAAAGCATGCGTAGTCGATTCCGTTCGTCACGAGGGAGAGGTAGTTCTTCCGTTTCCCCGCTCTGTTCTTCATCGTGATGTCATCGGTATGGCTGTGGAAGATATCGCCCACGTCGAAGAGATCCCTGAACAGTGAGGAGTTCCTTCCCAAGGAAAACGGATGCGAGTGATACAGTCCCACGATTCCGACGTCTCTCGGATACTTGCTGGCGAGCTCCGCTTCCTCGAGGGGATCCGCCTCCGCGCTGAACTTCGTCTGCCTTCTGTATCGGGTGCAGGGGACGGCGTCACAGACGTATATCTCTCCGTTCCAGAGGAACCCCAGCAACCATCCGATCACTTCCCTTCCACTCGTCCTGCTCTCCTTGAGCGCGTGGCTCAGGACTATGGCTATGACGTCTCTCTGGATGGTCACGTCACTCTTCATCCGTGATATCCCCGCAAACTGGACAGTCCGGGTCCCTCTCCCAGTCATACCTCTCCAGGACGCCCTCAAGCCCGTGATACATTAGGTAGGGCGCCGTATGTCCGAAGTTCAACAGAAGCTTGAGGACCTCCTGACACTGGAGACTAGAGATTATCCCCATGGTCGTGGGAAGCGATGTGAAGTGGCATACGCCGGTGGTGTCCCTGGTGCCTTCAGGTCTCTGCATCTCCACAGGGGGCGCTTCGCCAAGGACCGGCCTGTTGCACCTGAAGCAAGGTGTTTTTCCCGGGATGACGACATGAACGCTTCCGTTAACCCCGTCGGTCGACGCCCCGCCGTCGATCAGCGGCTTCCCCGACTTGACGCACTGGGAATTCATGAAGAGCCTGACCTGGAACGTGTCGACGCATCCCAGCACGGCGTCGCTCTTGCCGACTTCCTCGACGAACAGATCGTAGCCCTTTCCGTCCGTTATGTCAAACGGATGACCTACGCCAGTTACCTCCGGATTCGCCTTCCTCAAGTGGGCCTTCAGCGCATCCACCTTCTTCATCCCAACTTGTGACGTGTCGTAGATGAGTCTGTTAAGATTCGCCTCCTCGATCGTGTCGTAGTCCATCAGCACCATCTTGCCGACGCCGCACCTGGTGAGTATCTCAGCGCTCACCGCACCGAGCCCGCCGACGCCGACGATGAGAATCCTCTTCTCCTTAAGCTCCGAGAAGTCTGCAAAGGGGAACTCCATGAAGCGGGAATACCTCTCTATTTCAGCCACCCCTCTTTGCGCATATCGTGAAGAACGCTCTGGACCCAGTAGCTGACCTCCCGCTTGAGATAAAGAGCAATGCCGCAGTATTCGTCCCACCAATAGTTCTGCTCCATATGCATGTCGCATATCCTGAGCCCGAGGACCCCGTCATCCAGCTTCCTGTCCGTGTAGTCCATGAGCTTGGGGACCCTAACGGCCGGAGGCATTGTCGGATAGGCGTCCTTCAATACAAGCTCCATCTCGAATTCCAGGCCCACGTCCCTCACGCTGCCCACCCATCTGGTCGCGCCGTCGCTCGTCGGCCTCAGTTCGAACCATTCACCCCCCTCGAGGAATCTGAGATATTCCGAGAATCTCGAAATGGCGTACTTCTCCTCCCTCACTCTCTGGAGCCAGTCGGCGTCCCGCGGAGATGATATCGTTGCACACTGCAAGAAATAGAATAGGTCGTCTTCCCTCTTCAAGAAATCAACCAACGATGGACGGGTCAATAACGTGTATGTTCGTGCTCTTTTCAGAGATCTCCTCCACTGTCCCGCCGGCTATAGGGGTGCCACCTGGGTATGTTGCCGAGAGCACGCCTGCATCCTTGTCCTGCTTCTTGGCCGCCATCACAAGGGCTTCCTGAAAAAGCATCTCGTTCGGGACCTTCAACGTGACAACCGGCTTCTCGGGATCGCTGATGAAGATAAAACGAAGAGTTGTCATTGCCATATGTATCCCGACTCAATACGTGCGTGGTGCTATAAATCTGTTGCGTCAGCGTTCTCGCGAATCGACTCGAGCAAGACACGAGCCCAGAGTGAACAGCGCTCCATCATGCTCGGTCAGGCGAGTGGGTATATCCATAAATATGAGAGAGCGGTTTGAGGGTTTGTGACCGACTTCGTTCTCTCCAACGGCCTGGGTGCATGGGGGTCGCCGATTGTGGTCGTTGGGATACTCGTGCTCATCCTCACCATCATCTGGGTCATACTCAAGATCTACGAAAAGAGGGTTGAGAGGACGAGGCCGATCGAGCACCTCTGCGACTACTGCGGACACATGGTTCTGGCGGTCTCGGACTGTCATCACGCGCCCGTCAAGGAGAGGTTCCTCCATGGCATTTGTAAGGAGTGCGGGCGGGAAACGAGATTGGTCTGCGAGAAGTGCAAACGCCCCCTGTAGGCCTTGTGAGGTTCAGGAGCTGGGTCCTCTTCCGAACCCCGTGAAGTTCTTCATGTACTGCTCGAAGGTGTCGCAGTTGCCCTTGCCGGGGCAGAAGAACCTCTTGTACTTGGGGCAGTAGAGCCCGTACCACGCCTCGAACGTGCAGTCTCCCATCTCGATCTCCTTGGACCCGGAGAAGATGTGGCAGTTATCGAGTCCGATACATTCATCGCTGTCAATCGCGGGGTTACAGCACTTGTTGTCTTGAAAGATATACTTGCACATATTCCCATCCCTTCTTGACACAAAGTATCGAGGAATCGGGATATAAGTATGTCGCTAGTCGACACTTATGCTGTCTATGGGATGATGTCTCCTGACTATCCGTCTGGCCAGTCTGAGGTTGCTGCCGTCCCTTCCAATGGCTTTGCCCTTTAGCGACGGGTCCACCTTGACCGTTGCGTGGGTGCCTCTTGGCCTGTCCTCCACTTCCACACCTTGGACTTTGAACTGATGGAAAAGGTTGGCTATGAACGTCCCAGGATTGTTAGAGTGCTCCACGATGAGGATGTCCTTCTTCATCATCCTCCTGAGCTTCTGGGCGATCTCTCCCTTCTTTCCGACCGCCATCCCAAGGTACCCGGGCTCAACGATGAAGATGACCTTGTCGTCCGTGTCGATGCAATCCTTAACCCTGGCACCGGTTATGCGCTGGAAGAACGCGATATAACTTATGGTGTTCTCGTCGAACGTGATTCCTTCCACAAGTTCACCCTAGGCACCCAATATATCAGAGTCACCGGGTTCGATGACGGCAAGCACCGAGATAGAAAACGGCTTTCCACAGGCTGATCCGAGGTCGGCGTTCGTTCCATCGAATCTGAGCGTTCTCGTCTGGGATTGATCCAACAGGAATTCGTCCGGACAGTTCTTCGAAAGGATGACGAGCTTCGCGCTGCCGTCTCTTACCGCTTTCTTCGTCTGGTCCACACCGAGTTTGACTGCCCCTGTCTCGATGGCCTTCCTGATCTCTCTGCCGACATCCACGCCTATGCCCCCTTCTTGGACGGGGCAATCGGTCGATACACCAGCGTTACCGCGCCGGTACCCAGTGTGACCGGTTGGCCGACGATGATGTTCTCTGCAACACCGTCCAGGTAGTCCTCCTCGCCGATGATTGCCGCACGCATGAGGTGCGTGGAAGTGATTTCGAATGCCGCCCGCGCCAGGACACTGGACTTCCTTCCAGAGATGCCGTGGCGACCTATCGCCTTCACGTCGCCGTCATTGGTCATGATGTCGGACACGAGCATGATGTGTCTCAGGTCGACGGTCAGACCCTGCTCCCCGAGGGTCGACGAGGCCTCCTTTATGATCGAGTTCCTTGCAGCTTCCACACCAAGGACCTCGTATATCTCCTGAATGTGATTCGTCGTCGTCCTTGTCGGGTCGACCAGTTCCATGTCGAGAACCTCTTTGAAGTTGGAGCCCTCCGTGTAGATGACGTACTCGTGGGTCTGCTTGCGGATTATGGCCCTTGTGATGCCCTTTATTCCCTTGATCCTGAGGGCGGCCAGGTTCTCTCGCAACCTCTGCAGTTTCTTGTAAGAGCTCTCTCCTGTCTTCACCACGAGTGTCTCCTTGCCGGTCTTGGCATCCTTCTCATACTCGACGATACCCGTGCCCCTCATCTTCTTCACGGCCTTCTCGAGTTCCTTGATCGTGAGACCGTCGGAGCTGAGCTTGTCGAAGTCAGGACGGATTCTCACCTGCATACTGACCATATCCGTCTCGATTCCGCTGACATCTTCGAGGTTGGTGGCCTCGATCTCTGACGCTACCTTCCTTGCATTGTCCAGCTCATTCCTCACGGACGCCTTCAGATGGATCTCCATCATGGGCGTGCTGGGTGATCTGCGGGCGTCCACGATCTCGATCAACCTGGGCAGACCGAGCGTGACGTTGATCTCCGCAACGCCAGCATAGTGGAACGTTCTCATGGTCATCTGCGTGCCCGGTTCACCGATGGACTGCGCGGAGACTATGCCCGCCGACTCGTTGGGGTCAACGAGATGGGAGTCGTACTTCTCCTGTATCCGCGTGAGAATCTCCTTCTTCGCCTTCTTGGAGAGCTTTATCTTGTCGATCCTGTGCGCAAGTTGGGAGATCACCGCCCTTGGTAGGCTCCCGCCTAGGTCATCGACCACCTTCGTCAGCTCCACCTCGAGCTTCGTCTGCGGCGGGACCTTCTTCGGGATCTTGATGTCGGGCTGGGGTTCGATCTTCTTCGCCTTCGACTTCTTCTTCGCCTTCGACTTCTTCTTTTTCTCGGGCTTCTTGGCCTCGACACCGAGCTTCTTGAGCACGCGGATAGCATCATCCTCGGAGATGTACTTCGAGAGCTTTTCCACGCTCGCCTTCTTTATCGACGAAAGGGTGAATCCGGCCTCAGCGAGCGTCTCCGCGGCCTTGGAGCCTATCTTCCGCTTCTTGAGGGCCTCCACCGTGTCCTTTCTCGCCATGATCAATCCTCCCCGGATTTCCCTTCTGCTTCCTCCTCGGTCATCTCCATGTCCTCCTCCAATTCTCCGTATCTTCTGACGACTCTCTCATCGGGAAGAGTGGCGAACTTCTTGGGACCGAGCACGTCCCTCAATATGTCATCGACATCGACGGCGCGGCCTTGGACGCTCCTGCTCGGGTCAATCCCGTCCTCCCCGAACTTGAACTGAACTATCGTGTCAGCGGTGTTCCTGACGCTTCTATCCTCCTTCACCTTGAGGTCCTCCAGCGCGTTGATCAGCCGCCTCTGCATGTAACCGGACCGGGATGTCCTTACGGCAGTGTCCACGAGCCCCTCTCGTCCTCCCATACTGTGAAAGAAATACTCCGTTGGGCTCAGCCCGCTCTTGTAACAAGACTTCACGAATCCCTTCGCCTCCGCACCGAGATCGCCCTTCGGGAAGTGGGGAAGGGTCCTGTTCCAGTAGCCTCTAGATATCCTCTCTCCCCTCACTGCCTGCTGACCTACGCACCCGGCCATCTGACTGAGGTTGAGCATGGAGCCCCTGGCACCGCTTCGAGCCATTATGACAGCCGAGTTCTCGAGACCTAGGTGCTTGCCCGCGTGATTACCGGCATCGTCTCTCGCCCGTCCGAGCTTCTTCATCGCCTCCACCTCGAGCGTTTCTTCAAGCGACCGCCCGGGCATCTGTTCGAGGTCGCCCTCCTTGTATGCCTGGACAAGCGCACTGACTCCGTCGACAGCCTTCTGAAGTATCTCGGCGATCTTCATCTTCTCGCTTTCCGGGATGTCCTCATCGTCGATCCCCGTCGTGAATCCACGGACCATGATGGCGCCGATGGCGAACTTCGTCGCTTGGTCGATGAACGTCCTGGCGCGGTCGGACCCGTAGTCACGCGCTATCTTGTCGAGTATC
>JAJISH010000068.1 GCA_022848825.1 Thermoplasmatota archaeon | reverse complement strand
GGCCATGAACCCACGTTCTCGACCGTTGCCCAGAGGGTCACATTATCACGAATGTGGATTATCGCGGGATCTGTCCAGACAGCCGGAGGTGTAAGGTCTGGCTCAGGGAGGACCAGCCCAATGAGATATATGTCCAGCACGTACGTGTTATCTGACTCGGTAATCGCTGGGTATGGATTGAAGCTCATAGTTGCGAAGGCGGAGTAGGACAGGTAGTCGGCTGTCGCGTTGTAGTTGCCGATGAACTCGGTGTTCGGGAATGTGGGCTGCTGCAAGGTGCTGTTCATCCACTCAGAGAGTAATGGAATCCAAGTCCTTCCGTCCGGCCCGGTTGTCTTGTAGTTCCCGACGTTCTTCCCGAGGTATGCGAGTATGTCTGGGCTCGGATCGTTGGCCATGCCGTTTCTCGGGTACTCCGGAGGAGATCCATCGGCGAGGAATGCTATGTCAACATCAGCACCCTCGACGGGAGCTCCGTTCTCATCCCGTACGGTCGGAACGAGCCATCGGTGGATGTAGAAGATCGCCTGGGAATCTATGACGAAGTAGTCCACGTCGATCCAGATTCTGTCGAAGTAGACGTTTGCTGCCACGGAGGCATCATTGTAGAATGCCATGTCGAGATCCCGCAGCTTGTTGAATGTGTCCATGCCTGCGCCGTAGATGTCGAAGCTGGTGGATATCTCAAAGTCGACTCCCGCTGTGGCGACAGGAGTGATTGTCGTGTCAAGCAGCGTCGGTTCTCCCTCCAGGCCCCATTGGACAGAACGTGTCCCATCATATACGGGATCCGTGGAGTAGGTCACCCAGAGCGTTGCACTGGTCATCACATAGGGCAGGTCAAGGTCGAACCCGTCCACGTACATCGTCTCCAAGGGCGCAACGGTGTACCTGATATTGTCATCGACTTGCAGGAACGTCTCATCCTGTCCTGGTGGCGTGGTGTCCTTCGTCGGATGAATCGAGTCCGGCAAGGCCGTGCCGCTTCCGAGGATTATGTTACCGTAGGGCTGAAGACATGGCGACCTCTGTGAGTTCAGAGTTGGGTTCTGGCTCTGATCGATCGTCATATTGTAGATGTACACAATGGATGTGTCATCAGCCAGGATGACGTTGTGCAATTCGCTGTCACTGGAGAAATCGACGCCCACATACGAATTCACTATCGTCATCTCTGTGCTCCCCTTGAGCGTGATGTTGTACCTGAAATCGGAGCCTGAAGAGACCAACTCGAATATCTTCTCGATCCTCGAGTCGTACAGCTCGACCCTAGAGCTCGTGAATGTCATCACGGGGGCATCGTCAAACTCGTCCTTGTTCCCAACGTACGAGCCCAGCTCCTCCCAGGAGAATCCGGTTATCACGGAATCGCGCATCGTGATTGAGGAGCCCCCGTAGGCGTTCAGCGTTCCCGGGAACTTCAGCTGGGAACCCGTCTCCATCACGAGGTTTCCGTAGACGTGCATGTTGAGCTTGGGGTAGCTGCTCAACTGGTCCAGCCAGGTCGAGACGGTGCTGTTTATCAAGCGAAGGGTCCCACCAGGTGCCTGGATCGTGAGATGATGCACATGTGTGATGTCCTGCAGGAACACTATGCCGCCGTCCGTCACGGTCAGCGTGGCCCCGGCAGAGATCGTGACGTTGCCGTCAACCCGGTAGATGGCATCCTGCCACGCTTCGTTGCCGGTGATGGTCACGTCTCCGTTGATGTCGATTATCACAAGACCCTCGACCTCACGCTGGTCGAGAATCCCCATCATGCTTCCAAGAATCATGGTCCCTACGATTAGGAAGCTCACGAATCTCATCATGAGCCTCGAGAAGTTCTTTCCCATGGTTATTCCTCCATTAAGTATCGATGCTGGATACCTATCAAACAACGCGTAACCAGTCTGGTTCTAAACGCTTTTTGACAATAAGGTGCTTGGCATATATATATGTTGTCCACCCAATTTCAGTCCACGTAATCTGTTCTGAAAATCTGGCTATTTCCTCTTCAGGATCTTGCGGATGGGTTTCTTCTTGGAGGACCCTTCCTCGAGCTTGTGACCGCAGGCGTAGCACATCACGGCGTCTGAGCTGATCATGGTCCCGCAGGCGGGGCAGGAAATCTCCTCTTCATCGCTGGCCCCTTCTTCTCCCTCTGCGGGGGCCTCCTCTTCAGCGGGAGCCTCCTTGTCGCCTTCCTCGAGCTTGTGACCGCAGGCGTAGCACATCACGGCGTCCGAGCTGATCATGGTCCCGCAGGCGGGGCAGGGAACCTCGCCAGCCTCTCCTTCGGCGGGTTCTTCCTCTGCGGGAGCCTCCTCCTCAGGGGGCGCCTCTTCTGCAGGGGCTTCTTCGGGCGCTTCCTCCTCGGCGGGAGCCTCTTCGGCATCTTCAGCGGGAGCCTCCTCGGCGGGCATCTCTTCAGCGGGTTCTTCCTCTGCTGTGGTTTCCTCGGCGGGAGCCTCCTCGGGGACCTCCTCGTCCGTGACCTCGGCCTCGACCATCTCCCTGACTTCCACTTCCTTGCCCAGGATCGCCTTCTCCTTCTCCATCAGCTTCTTTCCGTCCTCGATGAGCTTCTGCTTCAGCTCGCGGACGTCTTCTTCCTCAGAGCTGACCTGCTTCTCCCTCTCCAGGAGGTCGTTCGCCTTCTGGATGTTGGAATCGAGAACATCTCTCAGCTCCTTCTCCATCTTCAGGAGGGCTTCTTCCCTCGCGAACACCTCATCTCTCTTCGAGGAGATCTCGTTCTCCTTTCCAGTGAGACCTTCCTCCTTGCGAAGGACGTCCTCCTCGCGCGCAACGAG
>JAJISH010000067.1 GCA_022848825.1 Thermoplasmatota archaeon | reverse complement strand
TGGAAGGAAACAGCTTACTGTTTCTCAAGATACGGAGCGGTTCCATAGACGAAGCCGCTTCCGACCTGAGAAGCAGACCAGAGGTTACACAGGTGTACCCTCTGTTGGGCCACTGGGACATGGTCGTCTCAGTGAACATCCCGGAATACGAGAGCCTGAGAGGCTTCACCGATCAGGTGGAAGAGAAGCCGTACTGCGAGAGAGCGTCATTCTATCCCTGCTTCGAGCAGTGGACGAGGGAGACGCCATCGGAGGCTCCTATAACCGGGTGGGCGATGATTCGAACGACGAAGACCGAAGAGACCTTCAAGAGGCTCCAGGAGTACGATCAGGTCTACTGGATGACTCAGACTGGAGGAGACTACAACATAGTCGTTCACATGGGAGCGAGAGAGCTCAACGACCTCAGCAACTTCATCACGTCCGAGATACACAACATCCCGGGAGTGACGAGAACAGAGACGTACCCATCCCCCAGTGAGTGACCTCTCAAGACACCAAAGGGAGGCTACTATCCAAAGGTACGGTCAGCCTCCCACTATTCCCCAGGCTGGAATCCTCCCAGCATCAAGAATGTCTTACTTCTTTTCGAAGTTAGTCGCCTTGTGATGGTCCAGGGGCCCTTAGTTCGGATTTGCCCCTCAGAACACGCTGGATAGTCTGTCATCATCGAGAAGAGCGTCATCTCCAGAAGTCATGGGTAACCTTCAAATCTGAGATATGTCTTCGTTCCAAGCGTTGGAGGAGTATGGCTAGAACTGAGAAGTGCCCAGTCTGTGGGGTTGCTGTCAAACCTGCGAACCTTGTCAATCATGTCAGGAAAGTGCATCCCCACTCCAAACAGGAAATCCAGTCCTTGGCAAGAGAAGCCAAGCACAAAGAGGCGGACAGAGCCAGACCGAGGAGAAAGCATCCAGCATCAATGTGGATGTTCCTCGGCGCACTGGCTGTTATAGCAGTGGTTCTCATGGCTATTGCACTGCTCCCTCAGGAAGGGGGGCCTCCCACTGGCAGTCCTGCGCCTTCATTCAGAATCCTTGATGTTGAGGGTCAGTGGATAGATTTCCCGGATCAATACACGAATGAGGTTGTAGTCCTCGATTTCTTCCAGGCCCATTGTGGGGGTTGTCAGAACAACACCAGAAAGACGCTCACCGGAGTCTACAACAACTACAGCCAAGTTGTGATAATATCTATCGACATCGATTCAAGCGAGGACGAGGCGAAGATCGAGTGGTTCAAATCCCTGTTTGTGAGGCCTTACACGTGGGACGGGGATACTTGGAGGTTCGCGCTGGACAAGAATCAAGCATCGTCGTCGTACTGGGGGCAGTACACACCCACGACTTACATAGTGAGGAATGGGGAAGTATTCTTCAAGCATCTGACGGGACCTGGAATTGGCACACTCTCATATGAAGAACTCTCAGCCCAACTCGATCTTGCTCTCACGTCGTAGTGAGGCCTCACAGACAGCAGTCTTCTTGTGTCCTGGTGGCACATCATCAGAGCGTCAATGTGTCGCACTTCATTATCAAGACCGACATAAATATGTCACCGGGCAAGAGAGTCTTCTCGGTCAACAGAGACCAATGGTTTGACTTCAAACCTATGTGGACAAGGTCTTCCACAATGCTCCGTCCAGAGGCGATAGAAAAGAAGGAAAATCTAATATGCTTTCTCGGTTATCGAGCACATAAGCATGAGTGGGTCGTGGAATGAAACTGCACAGCGTCCCCAAACGGTTCCAGGAATACAGAGTCAAACGAACAGTCCGGGAGGTCATCTCTTGATAGCTTCATGGAATGTCACCAACAAATGCAACTTACTATGCGAGCACTGCTATCGAGAGGCGGGAAGAGAGTCCGAGCACGAGCTGACCACTCGAGAAGGTTTCTCACTCTTGGATGAGATCGCCAAAGCAGGGTTCAAACTTATGGTGTTCTCTGGCGGCGAGCCCTTTATGCGGGAGGACATCTTGGAATTGACAAGACATGCAGCTTGCCTCGGACTTCGGCCTGTGTATGGCTCCAACGGTACCCTCCTGACCCCGGACATGGCCAGGAGAGTCAAGAAGGCTGGAGGCGCAAGCGTGGCTATCTCCCTGCACATGATGGACGGGAGGAGGATGGATGAGTTCTGCGGAGTGCCCAACACCTTTGAGAAGTCCCTGCAGGCAATGAGGAACTGCGCCGAGGCCGGTCTTCCCTTCCAAGTGAACACCACTGTCTTCGACAGGAACATAGGTGACGTCGAACAGATATGCGAACTGGCAAAGGAGATGGGGGCCAAGAGTCATCACATTCTCTTCCTGGTACCCACCGGAAGGGGACAGAACATCGAGGACGAGACCCTCAGGGAGGTTCAATATGAGAGGCTCATCCGAAGGCTCCTCAGAAAGCGTCAAGAGATGGGATTCGACATAAAGCCAACGTGCGCCCCTCACTTCATGCGAATCGCTGAGCAGCTTCACGTCGACGTGGGGAAGTACTCTCGAGGTTGCCTGGCAGGAATAAGCTACTGCTCGATCATCCCCAATGGAGATGTTTGGCCCTGCCCGTATCTGCCTCTGAGGATTGGCAATGTGAGGGAGACTCCCTTTTCCGAATTGTGGGCAGGAAGTCCAGTCTTCCAGAAGATGCGTCTCATGGAATACTCGGGCCAATGTGGAGGCTGCGAGTACAGAGAGTCTTGCGGGGGATGCCGTGCCAGGGCACATTTCTACTACAACGACTACATGGCTCATGAGCCCTGGTGTTCGTACAGAAGGGGGTCGGCAACAAATGAGTGAAGAGCTGGATCTGAGAAGCGCAGACCTGCTGAGGACGCTCCAGGAGGGTCTTCCCCTTTCCACGCGACCCTTTCGGGCGATAGCGGAGAGGCTTGGACGGACCGAAGAAGAGGTGATCTCCGGAATAAGGGACATGACCGAGTCAGGAACGATTCGAAAGCTTGGCGCTGTGCTCAACCCGAGAAGAATGGGATACGTGTCTGTTCTTGCAGCTGCGAGCATCCCTGATGAGAACGTGGAGGAGACAGCAGCGGTGATAAGCGAGTACCGAGGTGTGACCCACAACTACCTGAGGGAGGGAGATCCGAACATGTGGTTCACCTTGATCGAGCCTGACCTGGAGACCCTGGAGAGCCATCTGACCGACATTGAGAAGAATATAGGAGTGCGCGTCATCAGGATGCCCGCGACCAAGTTGTTCAAGATAGGTGTCAAACTTGATATCTGATCAAGAGAGAGAATTCCTCGTGGAGGTGCAGAGGTTACCTCTTACTCAAAGACCCTTCGCGGAGATAGCCGCCCGCCTTGGCATGGATGAAGGAGACGTGTTGACGA
>JAJISH010000066.1 GCA_022848825.1 Thermoplasmatota archaeon | reverse complement strand
CGGGCGTCATGTTGATCCAGTCGTCGTGGGTACGCACGATCTGGACGGATGCATCGGGTCCGATGCCGACGACTTCGGTCCCGACGAACGACGTGCCGTCCAAGAAATCGGCGTGGTTCGTCTCATTCCAGCTATCCGCTCTCGTAGAAGGTGACATGATGAGGACTATCGAGAGAAGGACAAGTGTCGCGATAAAGAATGCCTGAAGTCTGGAACTCATCCTTCTGATGCCCACGGTCTCCTCCTCCACAATACCCGGTAGTATTGTGTTTATGCATTGGGCATATGTCTACTTAGTATTTTCGCCAAGACAGGAGGGAGATGTCAACAGTCGCTCCTCATCGACCGACTCGAAGACGCGCACCTTCAAGGAGAGACTCGGTGAAGGGAACCTTCTTCATCTGTACATGAGAAACGTCGTTGCTGTCGAATTGTCGCCATCTCGTGACCGCAATGTCTCTGCCTCCCAAGGCGGTGACAACGAGCTTGAGTCGCAGATGATAATGAAGGACGACGCATCAAGGCCGTGGCAACGTTTCAACAGCAACGGTCATTGGGATGGAGGCAATGACGAGCGAGAAAGATGTCCCTGGGTCCCACATCCAAAGGGCACTTGAAAAGGGCCCATGCCAAACTGACTTCAGACCTTGGTCTTGTGTGAGGTACTCTTTGAGAACCTTGTACTCTTGACATAGCGCTCACAGTCACTGAGAACTTTCAGCCTTGAGTGAAGCTACAGAGTGGATGGACATCTGCGATATCCCTCTGTCTTGGGAATGTCTCGGAGCCTTATGGGAGGACTTAAATATGAGCATTTTCTTATATGTGAATAAGGCGATAGAACTGCGAACGATCACTCTGGCAATCATTCTGATGACTGCAATCGTGGGCTTGGGTGCCTTTGGAGCGTACGCAGCAACCCAGAGCAATCAATGGGCGAGTGCTCCAAATGGCCATAGTGACGACATGTTGGATGAAATGTTGAGCGACGACGGAATGACGGAGGATATGTACAACGAAGGCCTTGATTCTGAAATGGAAGAGATGCAAGAGCACTGCTTTGATATCATGAGAAATCACGGAGTGCAGGACCATGAAGAGCACGATCATCCGTAGTCGAGATCGCATCAGAAGGGAAGGAGGTTGGCTCTGAGTACGATTTACGAGTTGCATGCAGAAATCTGCAAGATGTTCTCCAATCCGAAGAGGCTGGAGATAATCGACCATCTGAGGAATGGAGAGAAGACAGTGAGCGAGCTCGTCAATCTCTCTGGACTCCAGCAATCAGCCCTGTCGAAACATCTCAATCTGATGAGGCAAAATGGAGTCCTCCTGAGAAGAAAGGAAGGTGTCAATGTCTTCTACTCTCTTTCTGACCCCAAGATCCTGGAGGCTTTCGAAGTCTTCCGCCAGATACTGCGAGGTCGGCTGGAAGAGAATGAGAAGCTTGCCGAAGAGTTGAAGGAGGTAGCTTCGCGTTGAAGGACAACGATTCCAATCAGATGGTCTTCATCATTATGGTCATAGTTCTTATTGTCCTTGTTCTGAGCTTCGTTGGCCTGGCCTTCGGGGCGGGCACGTGGGGTTTCGGAATGATGGGATTCTCGCCATTCTTCATGCTGTTCCCGGTCCTTCTTCTCATACTCATCGTCATCCTAATCGCGAGGGCCATAGACAGCGGTCCCCGCATCTATCAGGTCCCGCAAACCCACTCCCTGCCATCAGTGGACCCTGGTCATGTGGCGCGGGAGCGCTACGCCCGGGGAGAGATCTCCCGCGATGAGTTCCTCAGGATCATTCAGGACCTCCGCGAGGCGGGGCCTCAGGGGTCCTGAGACCTGAGAGGGTTGGCTACCATGTCAGAAAACATTGTCATTCTCGGTGGAGGTGTGGGTGGAGTCGTTGCGGCGACAGAGCTGAGAAAGCATCTGGGAAGAAAGCATCGCATCATCCTCGTTGACAAGGATGGACAGCATCTGTACGCTCCTTCTCTCTTATGGGTGCTGAACGGCAGCAGGGAGCCGCATGCCCTGACCAAAGACCTTGCGTGTCTGGAGCGGAAGGGTATCGAAGTCGTCAAGGAGGAGGTATTATCAGTAGATCTGGACTCGAAGCAGGTCCGCACTGGCACGCAGACGATACAGTACGACTGGTTGGTTGTGAGTCTGGGGTCCGACCTCGACTTCGAGGCCATTCCAGGCTTGAGAGGGGCTGGAGAGACCTTCTACAATCTGGAGGGGGTCGTGGCCCTGCGAGATCGCCTCAGAACATTCCGGGGATGTTCTGTCGCCGTAGTCATCGCAAGTTTGCCGTTCAAATGCCCAGCAGCGCCCTATGAGGCCGCATTCATCATGGAGGCACACCTCCGCTCTCGCGGCGTTGAAGCCAGGGTGGACATCTACACCCCCGAGAAGCTCCCGATGAAGGTGGCCGGACCTGATATTGGGAAGTCCCTCGTCGGCATGCTGGAGTCCCGTGACATAGGATTCCATCCGGAGCACAACATTGCCGAGGTCGATCAGGACGATGGGAACCTGAGGTTTCAGAATGATGATAGCGCGCGGGCCGATCTTCTAGCTTATGTCCCGGTCCACAGGGCCCCCACCGTTGTGAGCGAGGCAGGACTGACCGACGGTCAGGGATGGATATCCGTGGACCCTCAGACTCTTGGTACTGCGCATGAGAATGTCTACGCCATCGGGGATGTAGCCTGCGTTCGGCTTTCCTCCGGGATGAATCTGCCAATGGCGGGAGTCTTCGCTCACGGTGAAGCAAAGGTGGTGGCCCGAAACATCGTCGCCCAGACCAAG